>JBBQPB010000206.1:0-4580 GCA_038331435.1 Thermomicrobiales bacterium
ACCGGTTGGGCTCGCTGGAATTCAATCTCTCGCAATTTCAAGATGCGGCCGACCTTCCGAACGCGCTGCAACAGGTTCGGGATCTTCGGCTCCGGGAGTTTCTCCCACTGGTGTTCTGGGATGAGTTCGACAGTGCATTGGACAATCGCGAGCTAGGATGGCTCGTGAGCTTCCTGGCCCCGATGCAGGACGGCGCCTTCGCCCAAAACGGCATTATCCGCCCGATCGGGCCGGCCATTTTCATCTTCGCTGGTGGCACCCACGCCACCATGGAGTCGTTCAAGAACCGTGCGCTGGAGCTACCCGGCGCCAAGGCAACTGATTTCCTCAGCCGTCTTCGCGGATTCGTCGATGTGCTCGGACCGAATCCCGACTCCCACGACGATCGCACCTATCCGCTACGTCGCGCTATCCTGTTGCGCGCTATTTTGCAACGCAATGCTCCGCAGATCTTTATCGGCGACGAGATGCGGGTCGACGGTTCGCTGTTGGCGGCGTTCCTCGATGTGCCGAAGTACCTGCATGGATCACGCTCGATGGAAGCCATCATCGAGATGAGTGCGACCTCGCACAAGATGTCTTTCGAGCGGTCGACACTCCCCGCAGTGCACCAGTTGGCGCTCCATGTCGATGCAGATGCTTTCATGGCTATCGTCGAGCGTAATCAGTAGCTGGTATCGATGTCGAGGGAGAACGCGTGTGCTCGCCAAAGTCAATAGCTGTGCCGTCGTCGGGCTCGATGGTGTTCTCGTCGAAGTCGAGGTCTACGTCGGCGGCGGAGTACCCGGCATCGTCATCGTGGGACTTCCCGATGCCGCGGTCCAGGAAAGCCGAGAGCGCGTTCGGGCCGCGATCCGCAATAGCGGCGGACGTGTTCCGCATGGCCATGTCACGGTCAATCTCGCACCGGCCGATCTGAAAAAAGCCGGACCCACCTACGATTTGCCAATCGCGGTCGGAACGCTGATCGCGTCACGTCAGATTCACGCCGACGTTGCCGACACGCTCATCGTCGGCGAGCTGTCGCTGGATGGAATCGTTCGTCATACACCGGGCATCATCTCGATGGTTTCGCTGGCTGCCGAGCGCGGTCTCCGCCGGGCCATCGTGCCGGCCGACGACGCGCCAGAAGCTGCGCTGATCGAAGGAATCGACATCATCTCGGTTCGCACCCTGACCGATGTCGTGAACTATCTGAACGGTGAACTGCTAATCGATCCGTTTCAACCGCAGGAACGCGTACCAGATGCTGCGCCGGGCTATCTGGCTGACTTTTCCGAGATACGTGGACAGGAGCATGTCAAACGGGCCCTGGAGATTGCCGCGGCGGGTGGCCACAACGTACTGATGAGCGGCCCTCCCGGATCGGGCAAGACCATGCTCGCCCGCGCGTTACCCTCGATCTTGCCGCCGATGAACATCAACGAAGCACTCGAAGTGACCAAGATCTATTCGGTACGCGGCATGCTGCCACCGGAGACGCCGTTGTTACGGGAGCGTCCGTTTCGCTCTCCGCATCATGGAACCAGCAATGCCGGGTTGATTGGCGGTGGCTCCTGGCCACGCCCGGGCGAAGTGAGCATGGCGCACCGTGGGGTCCTGTTCCTTGACGAGCTTCCCGAATTCCAGAGTTCGACGCTCGAAATGCTCCGTCAACCTGTGGAGGATCGCCGTGTGACTGTTGCCCGCGCATCTGGAACTGTAACTTTTCCGGCCAACTTCATGCTCATCGCCGCAATGAATCCGTGTCCCTGCGGGTATTTCGGCGATCCAGTGCGGGAGTGCCGGTGCGGATCCGCCCAGATTCAGCGCTATCAGAAAAAGATCAGCGGGCCGCTTCTCGACCGGATCGATATCCATGTCGAAGCGCCGCGAGTCGAGTACGAGAAACTCGCTGCCCGCCGCTCTGGTGAAACGTCGCGGGAAATTCAAGGAAGAGTGACCGCTGCGCGCGTTCGCCAGGCAGAACGGTTGAACGGCACAGGCGCGTTGACGAATGCCGATATGAGCGCGCGCGATCTGGAGCAGTTCGTTACGCTCGATGCCATGGGTGAGGCCATGATGAAGAACGCAGTCTCCCAGCTGAGTCTTTCTCCACGTTCCTATCACCGGATTTTGAAACTGGCGCGCACGATCGCCGATCTGGAAGGCGGCGTCCCAGTAGCCGCTCAGCACCTGGCAGAGGCGCTGCAATACCGTCCGCGACAGATCGTCGCATAGTCAGATGCTCTCGCACGAGTGCGAACCATGGATATGACCATAACGAAGTGAGCCCCACTTCCGATCTTTTACGTGTCCCGTGCAGCGACCGTGCGCTGCAGTGCTCCCAGATTGGTTTCAAGATCCTTGCTGGCGGAATGCACGGCCTTCTCGAACCGTTCGCGATGCTCGGGAGATTTCATCGAAGCCGCATTCACCGCCACGTTTTCCAGGGACCCCAGGGTCATCGCCTGCAACAAAAAGCCCCCGGTCATGAGGTCGCCAAGGGCATGTGAGGTGCCGATTTCCGCAGTCTTCCGTAAGCAATCGATCGCGGTGAGTCCAATGTTAACCATTTCCAATGGAACTTCAGCCGCCGTGACCAGTGACTGCTCGATTGCCGCGCGTCTGACGAGCTTCTCGTTGTCAGTCAGCCGTGGTAAGGCAATTGCCGCACGATAGGCACCGAACGCCAGCTCGTCGCGTCGAGCGAGTGAGATCAAATCAGCGGCCATGTTGGTGAAAATCCCCGCAAGGCTGGCGAGGTTGTCATCATTCACTTTGGTCAGCGTCAGATTGCACACCATCTCGCCCAGGGCACAACCCAACGCTCCCGCCAGCCCCGCGGCGCTCCCTCCACCCGGAGTCGGATCTGCGCTGGAAAGCGCTGTGATGTAGTCGCCGATCAGGCGAGAACGAAAATCCGTGGGCAAGTGCTGTGTCATGGTCGTATGTCCGAATGCTTTGCGATGAAGTCAGGTTTCTGGACGCAATCAAATCCGTCCCAACGCTAGACTACCACCAGCGAATCGAAGATCGATCGAAAGGAACAAAGCCCCACGTGCGCGCGCTTATTAGTGTCTATGACAAGACCGGCATCGTCGATTTCGCGCAGCAGCTGATTGCACTGGGATGGGAGCTGCTCTCGACCGGCGGAACGTTGCGCACGTTGGAAGAGAATGGCATTCCGGTCGCCGCCGTCGCGGACATTACCGGCTTTCCAGAGATTCTCGATGGTCGCGTAAAAACGCTGCATCCCGCGATTCATGGTGGATTGCTTGCTCGCCTGGATGATCCAGCGCATCGGGCACAGTTGGGTGACCATGGCATCGAACCCATCGGGATGCTTATCTCGAATCTCTACCCATTCGAGCAAACCGTGTTGCAGCCGGGCATCGCAGACGACGAAGCAATCGAGCAGATCGATATTGGTGGGCCTGCCATGTTGCGCGCCGCGTCCAAGAATCACCAGCATGTGATCGTGGTCGTCGATCCGGAGGATCATGCTCGCGTACTGGAAGCGCTGCAGGGCGATGGTGCGAGCTCAGCGATGCGCCGTGAGCTCGCAGCCAAGGCATTCCAGCACACCGCTGTGTACGACACGCTGGTAAGTGCCTATCTACGCGCGGGCGACGAGGTGTTTCCATCCGATGTGACCCTAGCCGGACGCAAAGCCATCGATCTTCGCTATGGCGAGAATCCGCACCAGGCGGCGGCTGCCTACCTTCGTCTGTCGCCAGGGCAGTCGCCCCGCGGCGTGTTGGCGGCCGACAAGCTGCAGGGAAAAGAGATTTCGTACAACAACCTGCTCGACGCTGACGCTGCGTGGAGTGCCGTTCAAGGTTGGGATCGCCCGGCCGTCTCGATCGTCAAACACATGATCCCCTGTGGCCTCGCGGTGCGTGACGATCTTGGCGATGCTTACGCCGCCGCGTTGGCAGGGGATCCGGTCTCCGCATTCGGGGGAATCGTCGCGCTCAATCGTCCGGTCGACGTCGTGCTGGCTGCCGCGCTAAAAGAGACGTTCTACGAAGTCATCCTGGCGCCAGGTTTCGATCCAGAGGCGGTTGCTGCCTGCGGGTCGAAAAAGAACTTGCGATTGCTCGATATGAACCCAGCGGATTTGAAGCCGGAAACTGCGCTCACCGTGCGGTCGATTCAAGGCGCGCTGCTGATGCAACAGCCCGATGTGCTGCCGGGAGATAGAGCTGCCTGGAAGGTCGTGAGTGAGCGGCAGCCCACCGAGGAGGAGCTGGCTGACCTGCAATTCGCCTGGCGGACGGTGCGGCATGTCAAATCGAATGCCATCGTCCTGGCAAAAAACCAAGCCATCGTCGGTGTTGGCGCTGGTCAACCGAATCGCGTTGAAAGCGTGAACATCGCCGCGCGCAAAGCGGGAGATCGCGCCGCTGGCTCCGTATTGTCCAGCGACGCGTTCTTCCCCTTTGCCGACGGGGTCCAGGCGGCAATTGCTGCAGGCGTCACGGCTATCGTGCAACCGGGCGGCTCAGTGCGAGATGAGGAAGTCATCGCCGCAGTGAACGCTGCCGGAGTTGCCATGATCTTCACCGGAACCAGGCACTTCTTACATTAACCATGAA
>JBBQPB010000207.1:0-4576 GCA_038331435.1 Thermomicrobiales bacterium
GCAAACCCAGACCGCGTTCGTCTATGACCGGGAAACATTCGAGCAAATCGGCACCTTTTCGTACGATACGGAAGGGTGGGGTCTCACAAACGATGGCACGTCGCTGATTATGAGTGACGGTTCTGACCAGATTTTTTTCCGCGAGCCGGAATCCTTCGAGATCACCCGCCAGATCAGCGTGCGCGATGGTGAAAATTCGATTTCCGACATCAACGATCTGGAATTTATCGACGGCGTTATTTGGGCGAATGTCTGGCGCACGAACCTCATTGCGCGGATTGACCCGGAAACTGGCACCGTGATCGACTGGCTCGATCTCACCTCGTTACAGGAGCAAGTGGCAGCGACTGGCGCGCGAATCGATGTCCTCAACGGAATCGCTTCGAACTCAGACACCGGGACCGTTTACGTCACCGGGAAATTCTGGCCCACGCTCTTCGAGATTCGACTCACCGACGAAAACTGATTTCTGAGCGTCCGTGAACTGCTCCCGTTGGGGCATACTTCCGGAAGCGGTTGAACGCTGGCTTTTTGGGGAAAGGATCGTTCCGTTGGCTGACGCTGATGTCAACATTACCCATGAGCTCCCTGCTATCGACGCAGAGGAACTCGACGCACTGAAGGCAATCGAACGCCGGATGCTCTGGCTGTCGACCCAGATGATCCATTATGCAAACAACGTACGGCCAAGCTCCGAAAAGACCAAGGTTGGCGGACACCAGGCGTCGTCGGCTTCGGTCAGCTCGATCATCGCTGCACTCTATTTCAACTTCCTGCGGGCGGGAGACCGGGTTTCCATCAAACCGCACGCCTCGCCAATTTATCATGCGGCTCAGTATCTACTCGGCAATCTCGATAAGGACTATCTCCCGACGCTGCGGCAGTACAAGGGTCTCCAGGCGTATCCAAGTCGCACCAAAGACCCGGATCCCGTCGATTTCTCGACCGGATCGGTTGGTCTTGGGGCAGTGGCGCCGGTGTATGCCGCGCTCGCCAGCAAGTACGCCCAGCTGCACTGGGGGGAAGATGCCGTGAACTCCGGCCGCTTCGTCGCACTCATGGGCGATGCAGAGTTGGACGAAGGCAATGTCTGGGAGACGGTGGCTGAGGAGGCGATTCGCGGACTCGGCAATGTGATCTGGATTGTCGACCTCAACCGCCAGAGTCTCGACCGGATTATTCCCGGGGTACGTGCAGACCGATTGAAAGCGCTCTTCGCGGGTGCCGGCTGGCACGTTTTCGAAGCCAAGTACGGCACTCACCTGGAAGCGGCAATGGACGCTCCGGGCGGGGGCGCCCTGCGGCGCCGCATCGACGACATGAGTAACGAGGAATACCAGTCGCTCATTCGGTTGAAGGATGGCGCAGAGCTGCGATCGCGCATTTCCGCCGTGGCGGATGCCAAATATCGCGGCGACATCTTGCGTTCGTTGAAATCGACCTCAGATGAGGAGCTTCGCGATCTGATCGCCAATCTGGGCGGGCATGACTTGCCAAAGCTGATCGAGGTGCTGAACCAGGCAGACGCGATCGAGGACGGACCGTCAGTGGTGTTTGCGTACACCGTCAAGGGGTTCGGGCTGCCGATGGCGGGAGATCCGCTCAACCATTCACAGTTGTTGAACCAGTCGCAAATGGACGCATTGCAGGAAACGCTGGGCGACGGGATCGAAGATGTCTGGGCTGGGTTGCCGGAAGACTCGCCCGCCTGGGAGCTGGCTCAGCGTTCCGCCGATCGCCTGCGAGAGCGGCACAACGTCGATACGCTTTTCGATCCGGCCGACTTGCCCGCAACCCTCGATGCCCGGCATCCTGCCACGACATCGACTCAGGAATCGCTGGGCCGCGCGCTGGCTCGATTGGCAGACATCAAGGCAGTGCGCGATCGTCTTGTCACGATGTCGCCCGACGTAGCGACCTCGACGCACCTTTCCGGTTGGATCAATAAGGTCGGCGTGTTCGCGTTCGAAGAAGGCCCGGTTTACGAAATTGCCGGTCAGCAGATGCTCAAGTGGCACCCGACCCCCGAAGGGCATCACATCGAGCTCGGCATTTCCGAGATGAACCTTTTCATGTGCCTGGGTCAATTTGGGCTTTCCTATGAACTGACCGGGCAGCATCTGATTCCCATTGGCACGGTCTATGACCCGTTCGTTTGCCGCGGGCTGGATGCGCTGATTTATAGCCTCTATGTCGGTTCGAAGATGATCTTTGCCGGAACCCCGGCGGGCGTTTCCCTCAGTCCGGAAGGTGGCGCGCACCAGAGCACGATTACCCCATCCATCGGTATGGAGTTGCCTGGACTGGTGCTGTACGAGCCGGCGTTTGCCATCGAGCTCGAGTGGATCCTGCTCGAAGCGATCAAGCAGGTTAGCGATCGCGAGCACGGGCTTTCGACATATTTGCGCTTGTCGACGAAACCGGTCGATCAGACATTGATGCGCGAGCCACTGGCTCGGTTTGGCGAAGAAGAGCTGCGGCGGCAAGTGCTTGCCGGAGGGTACCGGCTGATCGACCGCACCGTGCATGCACAGGAGTTGCCGGCGTCCGACGCGGTCAACATCTTCGTCGGAGGAATCATGGCTCCGGAGGCGATCGAGGCGGCGCATCGGCTGCATGACGAAGGCGTGGCCGCAAATGTCATCGTGACGACCAGTGCTGACAGGCTCTTCGGGTCGTTGCAGGATTCGCGCCGCGCACTCCTGCGAAATGCGAGCGCAACCCTCGATCTCGGTCATCTCGAAACTTTGATTCCGGTCAGCGAGCGACGTGCGCCAATTGTGACAGTGCAGGATGGCGCGTCACATGCGATGAGCTTTCTAGGCTCGATCTTCGGCGTTCCGGTCGTGCCCTTGGGGGTCGACGAATTCGGCCAATCAGGTTCGCGGGCCGATCTCTATGACCAGACTGGTATCGACGCGGACGAGATCGTCAACGCGGCCATGCTCTCACTCGAGCTTGGAGCCGCGCTGCGAGCCTAACCGGTCATGCTCGATCCCAACGCGCGCAAGCTATTGCTGCGGTCGTTCACCTATGGGCTTTTCTGGGTGAGCGCCGAGCATGACGAGCAGCGCGGGATCTTTACCGCCAACTGGGTGAGCCAGGCATCGTTCGATCCGCCGTTGCTCATGCTTTCGGTCGAGCGGGAAAGCTCGACCCTGCCGCTTATTCGCGCCAGCGGGCGATTCGTGATCGGACCGTTTCGCTCGGATCAACGCGATCTGGCCGGAGATCTCGGGCGTCCGAAAGCTCGCGTCGGCAACAAGCTGGCGGAGTATCAGCTCGAGAGCGTTTCGATGGAAACCGGTGGTTTTGCGCTCTCGGATGCGCTCGGCGCGCTGGCGTGCGAGGTTCGCTCGGTGGTCGATGCCGGCGATTCCGTGGTGTTGATTGCGGAGGTTTTGGAGGCCCGGGTCCTGAGTGACGGCCTGGCGCTGACGATGGCGGAGGCTGGTTTCCGACATTTCGGCTAACGGGTGAGCGTAGGCCCTGCGCTACGATCGAAACGCATTCGATGTTCCGGGCGCTATGGCCCTTGGTCATAGAGACGGGAAACGGCCGCAGGATCGCTCCTGCGGCCGTTTCGTTGTTAAAAAGCGGAGATACGGGAAGATCTACATCTGGTAAGCGGTTTCGCCGTGGAGTGAAAGATCGAGGCCCTCGACTTCCGCATCCTCGGATGCGCGGAGTCCGAAGAGCGCGTCGACCACTTTTAGCAGGACGAAGCTGGCAACCGAAACATAGAGAATAACCGCTCCAATTGCGACCGCTTGTTTGACGACTTGTTCGGGGTTGCCGTACAGTAGGCCATCCGCCCCAATGCCGTTCAGCGATGCGTCTGCGAAAATGCCGGTAGCTAGAGCTCCCCATATACCGCCAACGCCGTGGACGGCGAAGACATCGAGGGCATCGTCGACCTGCCCTCCCGCCCTTATCAGCTCAGCCGCAAAGAAGCAGATGATTCCGGCAACCAGGCCGATCACAATCGAGGACATTGGGCTCACGTACCCCGCTGCTGGCGTGATTGCCACCAGGCCAGCCACCGCGCCAACGCCGGTGCCGAGCACTGACGGTTTGCCGGTGCGCAACCAGGCCACGCTGACCCAGGAGAGGCCAGCGGCGGCAGCGGCAAGGGTAGTGACAACGAAGGCATTGGCCGCAAGACCGTCCGCTGCCAGCGCACTGCCGGCATTGAACCCATACCAGCCGAACCAGAGGAGACCGGCGCCGATGAGGGTCATGGGGATGTCGTGCGGAGTGACGCCTTCCTTCTCAACACCTACGCGTCGTCCAATAACGATCGCGGCCACGAAAGCGGTCACTCCTGAAGCGATATGAACGACGGTGCCCCCAGCGAAGTCCATAGCGCCGTATTCGAAGAGCCAGCCACCGGGGGCCCAAACCCAGTGACACACCACCGAATAGACCAGCGTTGACCAGAGTATGGCAAAGACGATAAACGCTTTGAAATTCTTCCGTTCAGCGAAGGCACCCGAGATAAGCGCCACAGAAATAATGGCGAACATCATCTGGAAGAACATGAAGACCATCGTCGGAACGCCGGTCGCTCCCGGCT
>JBBQPB010000208.1:0-4535 GCA_038331435.1 Thermomicrobiales bacterium
AAATCGTCGATATAGCTCGCTTCCAGCTCGCCATCGCTGTTCGTGTTGCAGACGATCACCCGGTAGCCAGCCGAACGCGCCACCTGCTCCGCCCCACGCAACACCAGCGTGAAAAACGGATCCCCCAAATCCGGCACCACCATCCCGATCGTCCCGCTGCGCTGTTGCGTCAACCCACGCGCCAGCGTGTTCGGCACATAGTGCAGCTCGGCAATCGCCGCCGCCACCCGCTCCCGGGTTGCCGGAGTCACCTTGGGGCTGTCGTTGATGACCCGAGACACAGTCATCGGCGACACCCCTGCCAGTCTTGCAACATCCCGAATCGTTACCGCCATCGTCTCCTCAGGTCAGAACTCGTTCCCATGGTGTACTACCGGGAACGTACACCCGCCCGCCCAATTCGGCAACTGGCCAAAGGTCGTAGTGGGAACGGTGCTCCTCTACAATCGCCCCATGCCCATCGACGTCGTTCCATACAACCCCGACTGGCCGATCCAGTTCGAACGCATCGCCGCAACCCTCCGGCCCACCCTGGCACATATCCCATCGGCGACTATCGAGCATGTCGGCTCCACTGCCGTGCCCGGTCTCGCCGCCAAACCCATCATCGATATCGACATCATCGTCGACCCAGCCGACATTCAGGCCGGCATCGCCGCGCTCGAATCGATCGGCTACCTCCACCGCGGCGACCTCGACCTTCCCGGCCGCGAAGCCTTCTTCCCCCCGGATAACCACCCCAAACGCAACGTCTATCTCTGCCAGCGAGGGTGTCTCAGCGTCCGCAATCACCTCGCGGTACGCGATGTCCTCCGTCGCCGTCCCGACCTCCGTGACCAGTACGGCGCCATCAAGCTCGCCCTCGCCGCCGATCCCGATATGGACATCGACACCTACATCGCCCGCAAATCGTCCATCCTGCAAACCATCCTCGCCGAAGCCGACCTCACCCCCGCCGAGCGCGCCGAAATTTTCGGCATCAATAACCCTTGACAATATAAGAACACATGTTCTATTCTGTACTCAAGCGGCACGTTCGGCGAGAGCGCGGGCCTGGGCAGCAGTTCATCTCGCCCGGGCTGGTTACCCGTCATCCACACTCAGTGCTGGATCCCGGCTGCGTTACCGCGTAGCGTCACGGTCGATCCCACCGCCTAATTGCTTACCTCTTATCTGATTTCCTCTTTCCCATATCCCACCTCCGGTCTCCACCCCCGTTGCGCCCTCAGCCTCGGAGAGGCTTCGCGCTGTGAGCCCCGGGTTTCCAACCTGGGGAAATCTGGTAGCCCTATCGTTCCCGGTAGGGCGCAGCCTGGGGAACCATGGCAACGATCTCAATCTCACCCGATCCTCGATCCGTTCCCAAAGGCGCTGGTAGAGTTGTCCACAGCAACGGTGCTGACGGACTACCTGGGTTCCGAACTGTCGGAACAAACACAAACGCAAGGATCACAACGCGTGCAGAGATTTTTCCCCAAAAACGTCAGCCCTATCGGACGCATCTTCGTCCTGGTCGCCTGGATCGAGGCCCTCACCTGGACCGGGCTCCTGATCGGCATGTTCCTCAAATATGGGACGGATACCACCCATCGCGGAGTCGAGATCATGGGCCCGATCCATGGCACCGCCTTCATCGCCTATGCCGTTGTCACCATCCTGGCCGCGGTGAAACTGCGTTGGAAGTGGTCAGTTGCGCTGATCGCCCTGCTGGCCGCCATCCCGCCCCTGGCAACCATCGCCGCCGAATATTGGATCTCGAAGCGCGGCCTTCTCGGAGAACCGGATCCGGTCCAAACCGCGCAAGCGTAGTGCCGCCGATCATCGTAACTGGCCGGTACAGGCGTCCGTCGTAGCGCAGACACGCCCTCGGCTACAGCCCTGGGCTCTTTCCCCTTCCTATCCCACTAGTGGGATAGGAAGGGAGATGGAGGATTGTGAGGGCAAAGACCTTGGTCCTCGCTCGAAACGCTCGTCGCCAGGAATGGTGACCGGACGAACGTCACCTGAACATTCGATCCCTGATCGACTTCTGCCGCGCGAAAACAAAGGCGGTAACCTTCCTTCGCTATGGAGCGATTCGGCAGGCAACGCCGCGTCGATACGAAAGGCGAAAGCATGGCCAACGCCTCCAACCAAACTATCCGCATTCCCCATGGTCAGCCGATCATCGAAGCCCGCGGGCTTGTCAAACGCTACGGCGCGCTGACCGCGGTGGATGGGGTCGATCTGACCGTCTTCTCTGGCGAAATCTTCGGCATCCTCGGTCCGAACGGCGCCGGCAAGACCACCACGTTGGAAATGATCGAAGGACTGCGCCAACCCGACGCCGGAACCATTACCGTCGCTGGATACGACACCCGCACCCAAACCGAGGATGTCCGTCGCGCCATCGGGGGGCAGCTCCAAACGACCGCACTCTTCGATTACCTCACCGCCTCCGAGCTGATCGGGCTCTTCGCCGATCTCTACGGGGTCGATTCATCTCCGGGCCGGGCCGAGCAACTGCTCGGTATGGTCGGATTGCTGGAAAAACGCGACTCCCCCGCCAATCAGCTTTCTGGCGGACAACAACAACGGCTCTCGATTGCACTCGGGCTTGTCAACGACCCAGTCGTCGTATTCCTCGACGAACCGACCACCGGGCTCGATCCCGGCGCGCGGCGTGATCTCTGGCAAACTGTGCGCGACGTACGCAACCAGGGCTCCACGGTCGTGCTCACCACCCATTACATGGAAGAAGCCGAAATCCTCTGCGACCGGATCGCAGTCATGGATCACGGCACGATCATCGCGCTCGATACGCCCGTAGGCCTCATCGAAGCCATCGATGTCGAAGCGACCATCTCGGCTCGCACACGAACCGGAGCGCTCTCGGAGACCCAGCTTCGCGAGATTCCCGGCACGCGCGATGTCGCCTTCAACGGCGACCGGATCGAACTGCGCAGCGACAACCCGCAGCTCACCCTCATCGGGCTCCTTGAGACCGCCCGCGCCTACAACATCGAGCTCACCGAGTTGCGTAGCAATCAGGCATCACTGGAAGATGTCTTCCTGACCCTCACTGGACGCACATTCGAACCGATCGTCGAGCAAACGGACACCACCGACCAAATCGAAACCAAACGCCGCTTCTGGCAACGGCGAAAGGCGGCATAAATGACCTCCTTCCTTTCCATGATCAAATCGTTTCTCAAGATGACGATGCGTAACCGCACCGCCCTCTTCTGGAACCTCATTTTTCCAGTGATCTTTATCCTGGTCTTCGGCACTGTCTTCAATAGCGACTCGTTCAGCTCCGATGTCGGCCTGGCCGGTGCGCCCTCGGAGTTCCATTCCGAAGTTGCCCAGACATTGGAAGACTCCGATGTCTTTTCTGTCACCACCAACGAAGACACGCAAAAAGAGCTCGACGAGCTCAAAGACGGCAACCGCGATGTGGTACTCGTCTTCGGTGACGAACCGGCCACTGGCGGCTTTCCTACCGTCCAGCTTTACTACGACGAAGCCGCTGGACCGAATGCGCAAATTTCCATCAGTGCTATCACCCAGGTGTTGAACTCCGTCGCCCAGGGACAAACCCCGATCACCGTCGAAGCGCAACCGGTCGCAACCCTCGACATCTCGTACATGGATTTCCTCCTTCCCGGCATCTTGGCGATGTCGATCATGAACTCAGGCGTGATCGGCCTCTCGACCTCGTTCGTCACCTTCCGCGAGCGAGGCATCCTTCGACGTATCAAGATCACGCCCTTTCCGCTCGCCAGCTTCGTCACTGCGCGGGTGATTTCACAGCTCATCATCGCGGTTCCGCAGGCGCTGATCCTCTACCTGATTTCCCATTTCCTCTTCGGGGTCGAGATCCAGGGGAGCATCCTGCTGGTTATCCTGTCGATCTTCATCGGTTCGCTCGCCTTCCTGGCCATCGGATTTGCCGTCTCCAGCATCGCGCCAAACGTGGAAACCGCGGCCAGCTATTCGAACCTGATCACCTTCCCGATGCTCTTCCTCTCAGGGGTCTTCTTCGATATCAATTCCGCACCGGCCTGGCTCGCCCCAATCACCAAAATCCTTCCGCTGCGCTACCTGGTCGACGCGCTGCGTGAGGTCATGACCCGCGGCCGCGGACTCGACGCCATCTGGATGGACTGGAGCATCCTCGCCGCCACCGCTCTGATCTGCCTGCTCATCGCGGTCCGCTTCTTCCGCTGGGAATCCCGCACGGTGTGAGATACGAGGGTCGCTGGGCGATCGCGAGGTACGCTCTGGCGAATCCAATCGCGCGATCACGTTGCGTGCGCAGACACCGCAGGCATTTTCTTCTAGAATGAGCCAACACCCAAAATGGTCCAGCAGCGCAGACGGATTGCGCCATGCATGGATTTCGAAAGATGAAAGGAGCCAACGATGCCACGTTTCATGTCCCGCTTGTTTGGTCTCGCCCTGCTGCTTGCGGTGGTCGCCTCGCCGATGATGGCCCGGGCAACGCTTGCCCAGGACGCAACCCCCTGCCCGGCGTTGACCGAAGAGGACGCCAC
>JBBQPB010000209.1:0-4535 GCA_038331435.1 Thermomicrobiales bacterium
CACTTTCACCAATGCCCGGCCGCGCGCTGCTTCCACGACCCCCGCGATATCCGATCGCACGTACTCGATATTGCCGGAGAGGAGTTGCCCGATGTTGAGCACCATGTCCAGCTCGACGGCGCCGCTGTCCATCGCTTGCAAGGCTTCAGTCACTTTCGTGGCGGAGGTGTTCGCGCCATGGGGAAACCCGACCGTGCTTCCAACGCGCACATCGGTGCCAGCCAGCAAGCGCGCGGCGAGCGGAATATCGCACGGGCGACAGGAGACCGACGCCACATCGTAGCGCACGGCCAGTTGCAAACCTTCTTCCACTTGCGCCTCGGTGAGGTCCGGTTTGAGCAGGGAATGGTCGATCGATTTGGCCACCTGACGGTAGGTATATCCCTGAACAGTTCCCAAATTCGCGTCGGGCATGACAGCGCTCCTTATGAAATTGACTCCGGCATCGTCGCCAGCGCGCGATCGACCAGATCGATACCCGAGTACCCGGATGGATGTTCGGCGCGTAAGACACACCGGTCCGGGCGAATATATTCATCGGTCATTTCGAGCGGACTGTCATCGAAAGTTCGCGCCAGTCGCCGCATCAAGAGCAACGGCGCGCCTTCAGGAACATCGAGGAGTTCCGCCACTTCACCCATCGCCGCCACGGCTTCGATGGTATCGAGCGATCGCCGCGCCGGTGTACCACACACGGACGCCAGGTATTCGTACAGCGACCCGCTCAAGTCTGCATTCGGCAGATCCGGACAGATTCTCAGCGGCACGTGGGTATAGTCGACCATAACGGGGTCTGAGTCGATGAGCCGCACCCGAACGAGTTCGAGCAACGACTCCTTTGGCTCCACCTGCAGCAGGGTGGCCTGGGCGGGGTTCGCCGGTACGACCAATTGGCGCACAACGGTCGTGTGCGGTGTGTAGCCGTGTCCCTGAACGGCATCGCGGAACGAAGAGTGCCCGGTGAGGAGCCGCGTGATGCGAGAATCGGCCACAAAGGTGCCACGGCCTTGATCGCGACGTAGCATTCCCTCGTGCACCAGCTCGGCAATTGCCTGGCGCACGGTCATACGGCTCAGTCCGGTCATTTGCATGATCTGCCGCTCGGATGGAATCGGCCGGTCGCGCGGCCAGCCTTCGAACAGCTTGACGCGAAGCCGATCGCGAAGCTGCTGATAGAGCGGAACTCCATCGGTTGGATCGAGCGGTCCGATATCGAACGATTGGAAGTTCTCGTCGATGGTCACGCGTACCTCGTACATCTCCTATGCCGGCGATGCCCGAGCCTTTGCGCGAGACTCTTTTCGATCGTCCGCTGGATACCGAACTTGCCTATCATGGATGAGTGGGTCGACATCGGTTGGCAACGAGATCGGAATTTCCTCACTTGACTGCGCAGACTACCAAATTCATCGTCGTACCCCGCCCCCCTCAGCGCACTTCGCGATGGGCGCTTGCGCTCGTGATTCTCTTTGTTGCGGGGCTGGCGACGATAACCTGGCAGTTCGCCCACTCTCCCATCGTCCAAAGCGCGGATAATCTGCCTGATCGCGCGGCAGCGGCATGGAGCGTGGGCGTGGCGTCGCTCGGGGAAAAGCCCGCGTTCGTGCCAAACCCAACCGAAAGTCCGGTCGACTTCTGCGACGGAGTAAATGACCAACAACAACGCGCGATCACCGATGGAGTCGCCCTGCTTCGCGGGACCGACGAGGGTGCGCGACTCTATGACGTTTTAGTAGAAAACGGTGTTTGCATCGGCACCAAAGAGCTTGACTTCAATTCGGCGTATGCAACCTCACGCTGGTCACCGGTCGATGGCTGGTCAGACAGTGAGATCGTCATCGGCAATTATTACGTCGACTGGCTCTATCCAGATGTCATCGCCGCGATTCTTGCGCATGAAGCCACGCATATCGATCGCGCCGTGAGCGGCACCGCCTGCTACTACGTCGATGCATGCACCGAGCTTTCCAATGGCGTCGAGCTGGAAGAGGAGATCGTTGCCCACGAAGCCGAAGCAGTCTGGTGGCTCGCGGCGTATGGCCGGGATGGCAAAGCCCGCGCGTTCACATCGGACGCGTCCGAGAATCGGCTGAAGGCGGCCTACATGCACGGACCGGACGTGTTCCGGGTGTTCGTGCGGGAGATGCGCTCGGACGAGCGCGAGGGAGATGGAATGTGACGCGACACCCATGGGTCGAAAAATATCGGGAGAGGATCGGGTTTGCGGTGCAGGGCGGCGCGACGCTGACCGATCCAGATCCGAATGGCGTGGTGATGCGCGCCGGATTGCTGTGCGAGGAGGTTGGGCTTGATGGGTACTTCATCGGCGACCATCCGGGTAATTCCCCCGAGGCCTTCGCTCACCTCGCGGCGCTGGCGCGGGAGACGCACACAATCGAACTCGGATCGATCGTCTTTTGCATTTACCACCGCCATCCAGTGATGTTCGCGCGGCAGATTGCCGATCTGGATCAGCTCAGCCAGGGTCGGGCGGTTATCGGGCTGGGTATCGGTTGGAACGTTCCGGAGTTCGCCCGCCTGGGCATGACACTGCCCCCGGTTCCGGAACGCCAGCGCGCGCTCGAGGAATACGTCGCGATCGTCGAAGAGGTGTACGGTAGCGAGCCGTTCACCTACACCGGCGAAACATTCTCAACCGAAAACAGCGAGATTTACCCTCGCCCAGTTCAGCAACCACGGCCACCGATTCTGATCGCGGGCGCCGGAGAACGGGTGACGTTGCGTCAGGTCGCCCAATATGCCGACGCTTGCAACTTCGGCGCAAGCTCGAACACCGGCGCGATTCGCGGAGCCGAGGACGTCGCCCGTCGTTTCGCGGTATTGAAGCATCATTGCGATGCGGTGGGCCGTCCCTACGACGATATCCTGCGTACGCATTTCACCTCTTGGCTCTTCGTCGCGGAAACCGAGCGCGACGCCATGGCCAAGAAAGCCAGGTACTTCCCGAACGGGCTCACCGAGGAACAGGAATACACGCGCATCTTCGGCACGCCTGAGCAAATCGTTGCCTACTGCGTAGAGCTGGTCGACGCGGGGGTGCAGTACTTCGTCATGCAAACGCAGGACGCGAGCGATGTCGAAAGTATCGAGCTCCTGGGTCACGAAGTGGCGCCCCGGGTGCGAGCTATGCGGGCATAGTCAATCGGGGAGGACCAGGTCTGTCAGAAAGCGGCTGGGACGCTTCGGGCGGCCATTCACGCGACCTGCATGGGTGACAACCAGCACATCCTGCGCCCGAGTCATCCCGACGTAGAACATGCGGCGTGATTCGGAGTCGTCCAGATCGCTGGAAAAGACATATTGATCGTCCTCCGAACCGAGCATGAAGACCACCGGCCATTCCCGCCCCTTGGCGGCATGGATAGACATCATTGCCACCCGGTTTTCATCAGCGTGCTCAACATTGGTCGACACCGCGAGCTGGAACCAGCGCAGGAAGGACGGCACATCGTGCTGATCGTGCGTGCGTTCGAAGATATCCAGCGCGTCTGCCCACTTCTGTTCGATGCGCTGCCAATGCGCATCCTCGGGATCGGTCACCAGCTCGACCGCACGGAGCGCGTCCTCGGCTTCAGCACCGGCCTGGGAAAGCATGGGCGCGAGACCCGCTTCGAGCGAGATTCCTTGCCCCAGTTCGAGTGCGCGACGACCGGCGATCTGGAGCAGAACATTGTCCGGATCGGTGCGGCCCTTAAGCGCGACCGAGGCCGCCACGAGCGGAAGCTCGTGGCCGAGCGAGCTGACCCGTCGCTCGGAACCAATCTCGATCATCAGATCGATGAAAACCCGCGCGGTGAGGCACGCGTCCAAATCGGCGCGATGCTCACGCCGCCGCTGTTTCTCCTCCGGCGTGAGCAACGCTTCCAGGCTGGCCGGTTCCCCCGGGTGCAGACGGCGGCGAATCTTCAGAGTGTCGATCGAGAAACGGGAGGGTGTGGGCAAATCCAGCTTCTCAGAAATCCGTCGGATCAGCGGCAGGTCGTAGGCATCGATGTTGTGACCGACCAGGGGCGTATCGCCAACGAAATCGTAGAAAGCTGCCAGTGCCGTGGCAGGTTCCGGGGCGGTGGCCACATCCCTCCAGGAGATCCCGGTGATCCGCTGGATCTCGGGGGAGATGGCGCCGGATTCGGACGGCCGGACGAAGGTCGAGAATCTTTGGTCGGTCACGCGACCGTTTTCCACCACCACCGCGCCAATCTGCAGCAATTCAGCCGTAGGAATGTGGGTGCTCGATGCCTCTACATCGAACACGATGAAGCGTTGATGCCTCGAGTGATCGAAGCGCTCGTCGAGGCGTTGGCAGAGACGGTAGACCAGCGCCGTGCAGGTGAATTGGCCAGCCTGCCGATCGAGATCGACGAGCGAGAACGGAATCGACCGCTGCTCGGCGGATTCTTCGAAGAGAACTGCGGTGACGAATCCGGCTTCGAGTGTGCGTTTCAGCATGCCGGACGCCAGGACGTGGTCGACATTGTTCGCGTCGAACACCACCCGGATAGCCAGGCTCTCCT
>JBBQPB010000210.1:0-4476 GCA_038331435.1 Thermomicrobiales bacterium
GATCCGCGCACGATTCGAACGCTGCGTGCGTCGTCGGTACAGACCTTCTCTCAGTCGATTCCGAAGCTCATCTTCGAAACGCGTCGGATCACGCTTCCCTGGCGCAGCCGTGAGCTGCAGGCATACCTCTGCAAACCCGAAGACGCCCAGCGCCCGATGCCGCTGGTCTGCCTGCTCAATGGCGCCACCACGACCAAGGAAGAGCTGCTGCTTTGGGCAGCCCAACTGCGCGAAGCGGGATTCGCGGTGCTCACGCTCGATTGGCCTGGCACCGGTGAGGCGGCCGGCAATCTGAAACTCTCCAGCCATTGTGATGACATTACCGACGGCATCTATGCATTGGCCGTGCAGGATAGGGATCTCGATCAGAACAGCATCGCCTTGCTTGGGGTCAGCATCGGCAGTTCGGTTGCGCTGCGGGCCGCCGCACTCGACCGGCGTATCGGCGCGGTGATCGCGGTTTCGCCGCCGTTCGAGCCACGATTCTGGGCGGAGAGTGTACCGCCAGCCGCTGCGCGCCATCTGGTGGCGCTGGCAGGGCAGGCAGCCTCACTTCCATATGCCCTGCAGGATTTCGGCGTGTCTGACGTGCTCCACCGCATCAAGTGCCCAGTGCTCGTCGTTGGTGCTGGCCAGGATCAATTGATCCCATCGTCAGAATCGATGCATGTCGCCGCCAGTCTGGGCGATCTGGCTACGATGATCTGGTACGAGCAATCGGGCCATTGCGCCTACGACCAAATCGACGACTGGATGGATGTCGCGGGCCAGTGGCTCCTGGGTGCTTTCGGGTTCGAAGAGGATTCGGAACCCGCTCCACTCCCCACAACGCCCATCGCTTCGCCGAAAGCGTCCACCCAGGTGGAGTCGCCATTCTCAACGCCTCCGCCGCCGATCGCCCCGGCGGTCCTTTCAACCGCGCCGCCATCCGCTGCCCCGGCTGAAGAAGACGTTGTCATCAGTGTCGATCCGGCTGCGCGCTCCTCCGGCACCGCCCTCGATCGAGAAAAGCCCGCTCCGCTGCTGCCTCCCACGGATAACGATTCCGAGTAGGCGCACCTGCAAGAATCTGTAAATCATCCCACCGAGCGAATCAACGACGAGGGCGGCGCAGGCGGTCCAGCGCGTTGTAGCGATAAGCGAGCTCGAGCAGCACCAGCGCCAAGGCGAGACTGAGCGGGAACCACCAGACCGCTCGGTATGTGGCGAGCCCGTTGCCATCCATCGCCGGCGCATCGAAGAGCGCGCCAGGATCGTCAAGCGACAGGACCCGGCCGCCAGTGCGGCTCGCTAGTTGGCGCATGAGTTCGGCGGCATCGGGATCGGGTTTCAGCTCAGGAGAGGGGGGAATGGAGAAGGTCGAAAGGGATGCGATACCAATCGAGCCATCGCCTGAATCGATGGCGATCTGATAGGTGCCAGCTTCCGGGTCGGCGACGCGCAGCTGCCATTCACCGGGTGCCGACTGATAGGGCGTCAGGGGTGCCGAAGGAACGCCGCTTGGCCCGGTGATGGTGACCGTTGCATTCGATAGATCGACATAATCTCCAGCATCGCCAGTCGAAGCAAGCGTGATGAGCGCATCCGAGCCGCTGCGTTCGGAGGTGATTTCGACAGCGCCACGCTCCGGATCGGGGAGCGCCCACTGAATCATGTTCTCCCAGAAATCGCCGTACCCATCCCAGTCCTGCCAGGCGTTGGCGAAATCGACCCCGTCGTCGGCGGTCCAGGCAACCACGCGTCCCAAACCGAACTGCCACTTCGCCAGAATGGGATCGTCCCGGTCGCTGGCGAGCACCAGTTGTGCACCGGATTTGATCTCGGTGTAGTCGTACCCGTCCAGTGCGGGCAGGTCGGACGGTTCAAAGCCGGTCATGATCGGGCTGGCGAGGCTCTGGATCGGCTGAAACTCACCTCGCACCACCGATTGACTCCCGGCGCCTTGCGCTTCCTGCAAGGTCAGGCGAGGAATATCCTGCGGAGTTTCAGCCGGGCTGTAGCGCCCGCCACCCGCTTCGGCCAGGTGCTGCAAAAGATCGGTATCGGCATCGTCGCCGATGGCGATCGTGGAGAGAGTGGTGCCCGACTGCTGCATCTGCTCGATCAGCTTGGTGTAGCTGTCAGGCGTACCGGTTGACGACTTGCCGTCCGAGAGGAGCACGATGTGGCGTACATCGGCCTCCGATTTCGAGATTTCGTCGAAACCCACATCGAGCGCGGGATAGATCTCTGTGCCGCCGTCGGAATCGAGCTCGTTGACCGAGGCGTTGATCCGGTCGCGATCGCCCTGTCCGTCGATGCGGGTCAATCGCATGATCCACTGCTGTCGGTCGTTGAACGCGAGAATCGCAATTTCGTCGCCATCCAACAGCGCGCCGGCGGCAAGCTGCACCGCCTCCTTGGCCATATCGATCTTGGAGATCGAATCGACCGGATTGAGCGCCATGGAGCCCGATTTATCAATGATCACTAACAGTGCGACCCGTTGGCGCTCCTTGCCTTCCGTCACCTTCACATCGACCGGCAACAAGTCTTCCAGCGGAGTGTTCGCATACCCACCGGGACCGTAGGCGCTGGTTCCACCGATAACGATCAATCCCCGCCCAAGGGTCTTGGTGCCTTCTTCCAGCGCGGCAATCTGTCCCACCGTCAGATCGTTTGCCGGCAAGTTATCGAGCACGATTGCGTCGTACAACGCCAGCTCGGACAGGCGCTCAGGAATCTGGGCGGGAATGACCTCAGTGATCTGAACGCCCTTCTCCTCCAATTGCTGGATGAGAAAAGAGTTGTCCGCGCCTTCCTGTGAAACGAAGAGTAGGTGGGGAGCATCGCGCACGACCACGCCAAAGGGCTGGGTGTTGTTGTCGTCGAACGCATCGGCAGTCGAACCTGGATCGAGCGCCACCGACATCTGGTGAAAACCGGGCCCGAGATCATCGAGTGTGAAGGTATAGGAATTGAGCCCGATACGGAAATCAACATCCTGCGAGGCGACCTGCTGGCCATCGACCAGCAACGCCACCGAACCGTTGCCTTCCTCGGATGCGACCACGCTCGCCTGCACGGTCATCGATTCGCCCTGCCAGACCTTCTCAGGCGCCGAGACGCCGTCGATGCGCAGATCTCGGCTGCCGACGCCATCGACCGCGAGGACATCGATGGGGGTGTCCTCCGAGGCAGCCTGCACGGCTTGATCGAGCGCGGAACCGGCATTTTCCGCGCCATCCGACACCAGCACGATACGCCGCGCATCGCCAACCGGCAGCGCGCGCGCCATCGAGAGCGCGCCACCGATATTGGTCGTACTGGTATCGATCAGATCGCCGGTTTCGGCGTCGAATGTCATGGTGCTGGCATCACCAGGCGGTTGATCGACCATCGCATTACCGCCAAATGTGACGATCGCAGCCCGATCGTTCGAACCAGCATCGCCCAACGCGCCATTGAGCCAATCGACCACGCTGCTGGAGGTGTCGCCGGAAAGGCTGGCGGATTGGTCGATCACGATCACGGTAGCGGGCGACGCAGCGCCACTCGACCAGAGTGGTTCGGCCAGCGCCAGGATGAGCAGTGCCATCGCGCCAGCCCGCAACCAGATGCTAACCGGCCGCAAACCGCGCCGCCGGCCCGCCAGGTAGCCAACCAGCGCCACGAGCGGCACCAGCAGCAAGAACCAGATCCGACCAGAGTTGGCGAAGGTGACGTCGAAAGGAAGGCTCATGCGCGCACTCCCTTCGACATGCGCGCCCAACGATTGCTTCCCCCGCCGAAGCTGATCCACAACCACTCGACGAGCAGCAGTCCCAGGGCCACCGCTGCTAGCGCGGGCCAGAGATCGCCCAGCCGTTGCCGGGTCGCTCCCCCCTCGTTAGCGGCCTGAGCCTGCGCCAGCACGGCGGGAAGATCGGGATTAGCGCGCAGATTCGATTCGATCGGATGCCCCGCATTCACCACGAAGGAACCCGACGCCGCGGTCCGTCCGCTGGCATCCAACTCCTGAACCGTGTATTCGCCGGCTTCGCCGGTAGCGGGAAAGACGGCGGTTTCGACCGCGCCACGTGCATCGACCGAAACCGGAATATCGGTCTCGACCCCGCTGGGAGCGATCACGCGCACGGTCGACGCACCAGTTCGCGGTTCGAATGCGACCGGGTCGCCGAGCGCGGCCGAAGCCGGTAACGCTGCCGGCGCCAACGTGCGCACCACGTTCGCCATCAGAATGGGGAAGGCGATCCGTTGTGGGAAGGTGCTCTCCTGCAAATCGAAGGTGAGCACTACCATCGGATCGCTCGTCCCGGGAACCACGCCCCGGTAAAGCAGCGGTCCGCTTTCCCCCTCCACAATCTCGGCACTGCCGTCAGCCAACTGGTGAATGGGCGTTTCGCCCACGGTAAGCCCGGTCAGATCGACCCCTTCGAGCAACGGATCGCCCGAGCGAATGTGTTGCACCGAGGCTGCCGTCATCACGCCTGAGAC
>JBBQPB010000211.1:0-4471 GCA_038331435.1 Thermomicrobiales bacterium
CTGTTGCTCGGTGACTGGGCCGAAGCCGCTGCGGCTGCTGCACTCTTCGCGATTGGGAATCTGGCACAGAGCCTCACGTTCGACCGGACCCGCAACGCGCTTTCGTCTCTCTCCACGCTGGCGCCGTCTGAGGCGCTTCGTCTTGTCGATGGGAGAGAAGAAAACGTCTCGGTCGATCGATTGGCGGTCGGCGATGTCATCCGCGTCAAACCGGGTGAACGCTTTCCCATCGACGGAAGCATCACAGAGGGTCTGACTTCGGTCGATGAGTCACTCATTACGGGAGAGTCGATGCCCGCTGACAAGCGGATCGGCTCGCTTGTCTACGCTGGGTCACTCAATGGCTCCGGTGCGGTGGTCGTGCAGGTGACGCACACCTCCGTGGATTCGACCCTGGCAAACATCGTTGAGCTGGTCGAGGAGGCAAGAGGGGGCCGTGGGCATGCCGACCAAACGATCGACCGGTTTGCTGCGATTTACACCCCGGTTGTGGTGGTTGCCGCATTGCTGCTGGCGATCGCCGGTGGGGCCATCACCGGTGACTGGCGCGATTGGGCTACACGGGGATTGGTGCTGCTCGTCATCGCCTGCCCCTGCGCGCTCATTATTTCAACGCCGGTGGCAATCGTTTCGGCGGTCGGTGTGGCCGCCAAACGCGGATTTCTGGTAAAGGGCGGCAGCGCGCTCGAATCGATTGCTTCTGTCCGAGCGGTCGTATTCGACAAGACCGGCACGCTGACCCGCGGCAGACCAATGGTAACGGTCGTCGATGCTTTCAACGACGACGAACGGGATCTTCTCCGTTTGGCGGCGTCGGTCGAGGCAAGCTCCGAGCATCCCTTGGGGCTCGCCGTCGTCGATTACACAGCACAAGCCGGGATTCCAATCGCAACAGCCACGCGATTCACCGCGGTCGCCGGCCGTGGTGCGAGCGCCACCGTCGAGGAACACCGTGTCCTGGTCGGATCGCCAGCCTGGTTCGATGAGCTGACGATTCCCTATCCGGACTCGGTGTTCGATCACGCCACCCAAGGCCAGACCGTTCTGGTGGTGGCGCGCGAGATGCGGGGCGATCCGGTTTACCTTGGATCGATAGCACTTTCCGATCAGACGCGACCCGAAAGTGCCGCCGTCGTCGAACGATTGACGCAGCAGGGGATTTTGCCGATTGCCATGATGACGGGAGACAATCGCTCGACCGCTGAGAGCATCGCTGCCCAATGCGGGATCGACGCGGTGTATGCCGAGCTTCTGCCCGGTGACAAGTCCGCCAAGGTTACCGAGCTTCTGGAGCGGGTTGGCGCAGTTGCGATGGTTGGTGACGGGGTCAATGACGGTCCCGCACTTGGCAGCGCCACTGTTGGCTTTGCCATGGGATTGACTGGCTCTGATTTGGCGCTCGAAACTGCCGATGTGGCCATACTCCGCAACGACCTGTTCGCGGTTCCGGGCGCTATCGACCTATCCCGTCGCACGGTTGCCATCATCCGGCAGAACATCGGCATTTCGCTGGTGGTCAAAGTTGTGGCGCTCGTCCTGACACTGGTTGGTGTTACCACGCTCTGGATGGCGGTCGCCGTCGATCTTGGAACATCTTTGCTGGTCACGGCGAATGCGCTCAGACTGACCCGTTGGCAACTGCCAGGATCGGGGCATAGCCATGGCGAACCCGCTCAATCCGCTGTCGGGCTCCCGACTGCCGATGCGACCGGGCTGGCAACCGGAGATGCTTGAGGCGTTCCCTCCGATCCCGGCGGGGCAATGCTGATTGGCGCATCGAAATCGAAGAACCTCCAGCGCATGTAGTGCAGCCGGGAGACCATAGCTTCGTTGACCAGATATCCGGTTTCCTCGTCGATCCACCAGGCGTACCAGGCGGCGATCTGGGAGTCCGACTCTGGCACAAAGAACGTGACGACGCGAGCCGGCTGGTCTCCAACCAACACCCGGCGTCCCATCTGGAAATCGCGCGCTCCGTCATAGGTGGAACCCCATAGAGACGGTGGATACACCGGGATGTAGGTTCGCTCGATCCAGTCGTTGCCAGGCGTTCGTTGCCAGGACGTGTCTCCAATCGTGAGTAGCTCGATGCTGCTGGCAACCTGCAATGAGGTTGGGGGCAACCCATCCGCGCCGGTGCTGACAGTTCGTTGCGAGACCGCCACGCCACCGAGACCCGATGCCAGCCGCTCGGTGTAGTGCACGCTTGTCAGATCCATCTCGAGCTGCAGCGCATTCTTGAAGAGCGATTGCGCCTCATCCGACGAGCTGTCGAATTGCGGAGCGCCGAAACCGTTGATGTTCGGATCGGGGATCAGCACGAAGAACGGCACCACAACGTCTTCCAGGCCAGCGCGCCGGACCAGTACATCGATTTCCCACCAGCCATTGATCGAGAGCTGTACGCCATTCGAGACGAAGTCGCCCGTTGCGGGATCTTGCACCAGGTCGATGTCGCGCAGATCGGCATCGTGGTTGAGGCTGATCAAGTCGAGCTTCACCCGTTGCACTGGTAGAAGATCGCCCTCCTGCGCAGGATCGAGCAATCCGACATTTACGCGGATTTCATTCTCCCCGGCGCGCATCGGGCTCATGATCAGGTGGACGACTTCTTGCACCTGATCGTTACCAGCCAGTGGCGCGGCAAGATCGATTTTCGTCACCTCACCGGAGGAGATGGTCGGAGGTGCGGATAGCGCGAGTATCGTGCCGCCGAGCACCACGGCGGCAATGAGGGCCAATTCCAGGCGCAGGCTGCCTTGCAGGGCACTACCGATGCGCTGGAGGTGCTTGCGAAGCCAGAGATGATGCCGGGCGGCAAGGATCATGACCGGTACCAGGATCGCAACCTTGACGATCAGCACCTTCCCCCAGCCACTGCCCCAAAGGGAGTCGATGGAGGGCAGAATCAGGCCGGCATTGATGACTCCGGTGACGATGCCAATCGGCGCCAGAACGGTGGCGACTTTGGAGAACTGTCGCAGCGCGTCTTTGCCGGTGGTTTCTTCGCCCTCGATGGCACCCCGCGGCCACGCCAGCGCGAGCAAGAGGAGCCCTCCTGCCCAAAGTCCCACCGAAAGCTCATGAAGTGAGACCGAGAGTTTCCCAACGAGTTGCCAATCCTCCTGGGCTGCGGCATGCGTCGTCAACGCGAGGCCCAGCAGGGCGGCCAGCGCCCCTAGCGCACCTATGACCCCAATCGGCTTCCATGCGTTCTTTTTGTGGTAGACGTGCAGGCTGACCAGCGCGGCAATCGCGACCGCGAGACCGGCAGGGCGGAGCCACCAAGGATTCGGAAGGCCGGCAATTGCTTCCGAAACCGTCGGTGGTGCGACTCCGGTTGGTGGGAAGCGCGATTGTAAGAAGGGTTCCAGAACGGTTGCGATGAGCGCGATGACCGCGCCGGAGAGCGCGACCGCGCCGCGCCGCGCCAGTTGTTTGTCAGAGTCGTTACGCGCGGTGAGACCTATCCCGAGGAGACCCGCCGCGGCGGCACCGGCGCCGAGGAAGGTGAGCCAACGCAGGATGACGGCCCACGGAGCCGGGCGTTCCCCGCTTACGGTGGCGGCTCCGGGAGCACGACCGGTCCCAATACGGAAGCCGAAGGTGCCGCTCAACGTATGACCATCGTCGGCCGACTGCACGGTCCAGCTCACGGTATAGGTACCGGTAACGAAACCCGAGACATCGGCGGTCATGTGATAAGGATCCGCGGGATCGACCGTCAGAGACGTCGTGGTGAGCTTGTTTCCATCCTCGTCGAAAACGGTGACGGCCGGTGGCGTCGGATCAGTCGAGATGCGTTCGGTAAACCAGAATTGCACGTTCTCCGGTGGCGCCGCCAGAATCGCATCCTGGCTGGGAGCCGAACGTTTCAGCTCCGCGTGTGCTCCGGCGTCGTTCGCTGGCATTCCGAACAGGACGGCAATCGCGAGAAGGATCGTGGCGACCAACCGAACATGTATTACCGGGTGCCGAATCGCTGATCGGACGAATAAGGAATTGGTTTTCGGCACCCGTTGCACCAATCTCGAGAATCGACGACGTTCAATTCGCTAACGATACGACGTACGCGCTACCTCGGATCAGACGCCTTGGGCAGTCGCGGGATAGTAGAAGGGATCGACGCCACCCTTCAACTCTCCGTTGGGGGTTCGCTCGACACAGGCTGGCGACGCGAAATCGCCAAAAAACAGTGTTTCGTCGCGCACGGACACACGATGCCCGAGCGCAGCGAGTCCCTCGACCGTCGCCTTCGGCATGCGACTGCTGATGTACAGCGAAGCCGTGGAACGATCGATGCGCGGAAAGCTAACGGCCTCCTGCATCGACAGATCATGATCGACCAGGTTCATGGCGACTTGCGCAAGGCAGTTCATGATGCGCCGCCCACCACTCGCTCCGAGCGCGGCCACCACTTCGCCGTTGCGGGTCAGGATCGCCGGAGACATGTTGGACAGTGGTTTCTTGC
>JBBQPB010000212.1:0-4462 GCA_038331435.1 Thermomicrobiales bacterium
TGAACTCCTTGCTGGCTATCGTATTGGGATGCTTACCCACCATCGCACTTCACGTAATTGTTTCCTTCGACTGATAGTCGTCAAGGTTTCTGCGATACTCTGCGCCAGCGTGAAGCGCACAGAGCATTCGATTTGCGCGAAGATATACCCGCGCGCACTTGAGAGGAATGAATAGTGGAGCCTTGCCCTAATTGCGGACAGCCCGTTAAAGCCACTGCCCGCTTCTGCACCAGCTGTGGATACCGAATTCCGGAGCGGGCGCACGGGTCGACCTCGAACAGCAATACCAACTTCTCGTCGACCTGGATCGAGGAATCGACCGGAACTGCAACGGCCGCCGAACCGGTGGCTACTGCGACCTGGCCGGACGCGCCCACGGCCGAAATCGTTGAGGAGCAGATTGAAATGGTCGACGTCGTCGAAACAGCGCCGGAGATGGACTATGCGCCGCCCGCTATTGCAGTCGATCCCATCGATGAGATCGTCGCGGCAACTGCAGGATACAACGACGATCAGGATTCACTGGTCGATATGTCCCAGAATAAAGTGAACATCGCGCTCTATCACGTCGAGACGCTCCGGCAGTTGCTGCCCGAGCTTTCGGCTTGGTCGATCGACCGCGCCCAAACGGTCAATGAGGCGATTGAGGCGATGGAGACGGCGATCAAGGATCGCGAAGCGGACGACGACACGTTCCACGGCCTGCGTGAAACGGTCGCGGCGGCGCGCAAGGATCCGCGGGACATCGACGTGATGATCGCGCTCTCCGACCGATCGCTCGATATTCAGGATCTGCTGAAAGCGCACGATGCCTATTCGATCGGAATCCGCACTGCGTTGATCGATCTTAAACCGCTGGCGGTGGAATACGTCAAGGTGCCGAAGCGGCGAACGGCTCCGGCCCGTAAGAGCTCGACCACGCGATCTCGGTCGACTGCCACCAAGACGGCAGCGGCAAAGAGCACGGCCACCGCCGCCAAAGGTACGACGACCGCAGCCAAGAGCACGACCAGTAGCCGGTCAACGGCCAAATCCAGCAGCTAATCTCGATTACGATCGCATCATGCTTCGATCGTTCGAGTCGGTGACGCAATGAGCAACGCCGGTTCCGACTATGGGACCGGCGTTGCTGCGTTCGGTGAGGCAACTGGGATCGCCATCGGCGAGAAGACAGGAGAGGCAATAGGCGACGCGACCGGAGACGCTGACGGGCGCGCAGGCACTTTTGGTCCGGATCCGTTCTTGTCGCGCCAGAGGAGGCGAGTGTCGATGATAGGTAAATACTTGTTCGGTTGATATCCCTGGATATCAGTGCGCGCCAGCACGAGATCGTTCGGAAAACCGAACCAGAGCCCGAAGAGATCCTCGCCGTTGACGATTTGCTGGAGCCGATCGAGCAGATTTGCCTGGGAGGTGAGGTTCGGCGAGATCAGAATCTTTTTGAGAAGATCGTCAACATCCTCGTTGCTATAGCCGCCCGGATTCCAGCCCTGTGGATTGATACGGATATCCCAATTCGAACCGTACAGATCGTAGTCAGTGAAGCCGGGATAGAGCCCGTAGGAGTATGCGATCAGGTCCCAGGCGCGGGTGTTCGCCCAGGTGTCGAAGAAAACTCCGGGCGGGAGTTGGTTAACAGTAAGGATCGCCCCAAGCTCCGCGAAGTCTTCTACCAGCCCATCGAGGGTCTCGATAAGCGCGGAACTCGCGTCGTCCCGCACGATCGCGGTGAGCGCGAATGGGACGCCAGTGGGATCGTTGAGTACCCCGTCACCGTCGAGGTCAAGGAAGCCGGCTTCGGAAAGCAGTTGCCTGGCCTTGACGAGATCGCGCCGCGGATTGGTGACTGAGAGATCGTTCGCCCAGGGCTGGGCGACGGTTCCGGCCGCGCGTTGATCGATGAGACCCAGGAATGTATCGGCGGCATACTTGTCCCGATCGACGGCGAGATCGAGCGCCTCACGCACGCGGCTGTCGTCCAGGAGTTGTGGCAATTGCTCGCGCGCCAGGTTCTCGAAGTTGAATCCGGCAAACGCAACCTGGGCGCCCGGAGCGGCGAAGAGCCGCGCCTCGGTGTCTTTCAGTGCCGGAATATCGGTCAGCGATACCGGCCAGAGGAGATCGGCTTCGCCGTCCACCCAGCGAGCAACCCGCTCTTCTTGCGACTCTGAGAAGCGGTAAACCAATTTCTCGAAGTGAGGCGGTTCCTGCCAGTATTCCTCATACGGGTGCAAAACAATATCGTCCGATTTCTGCTCGGCGACTGTCCACGGACCAGTCCCAATAGGCGGATTGTCAGCCCAGTCGTATCCAGTTAGCGTCCGCTCGCCTTCGGGCTGGCTGTTCCAAAAGTCCCCGTACTGTCGTTCGGAGAAGATGGGCAAGCTCGAAGCGTTCAGAATCCAGTTCCCGTCTGGCACGGTCAGATTGACCCGCACCGTGCGGTCGTCGACGGTCTCGACCGAATCCATGGACGTGAAGAAGTTGCGCACAGCGCTGTTGATATCGTCGCGATAGACCGTGAACGAAAAGGCGACATCTTCGGATGTGAGCAGGCGACCATCATGCCAGGTGACATCATCCTGAAGCGTGAAGGTGACGGTCTGGTTCCCGTCATCCCAGACCCACTTCTCCGCTAACCAGGGAATGGGTTCCATGGTGGCCTTGTCGATCCCAACCAGAGGGTCCAGATACGCCGTCGTGATCTGAGCGTCCTGCTGGTACGAAACCGGGCTGAAGTCGAGATTGTTTTCAGTGCCTTGCACAAAGAGGGTGAGGGTGTCCGATGCGAGTGGCTCACTTTCGTAGGCCCAATGCGTACCTTGGAAGACATCGATCTCCCCAAATGGATCGGGAACTGGAGTCGGGCTGGGCGTGGGAGTTGCGGTGGAAACGGGAGAAGCGACCGGGGATGCGATTGGCGACGGGGTGCCTCTACCGATCGATGACTGTCCGGTGGAGTTGGTTTGCGCCATCCCGGCCGGTTTGGAAGGTCCGCGCAATGTACCGGCAAATCGACTGGCCAGCGCGATTGCAGAAACGCCGCCAATAACGCTGACCATCAAGGTGCGTCGAGTAAAGGCGTCGTGCATAGGTCCGGCAGGGACGCTGGAGAACGCCGGTGTTTGGTCGTCGAGCTGGTCAGTCATGGAGGAGATTGGCTCCAGCGGGTGATCCGAAACGATCCGGTGCGTCCAGGATCCCGGACGCACCGGTAGAGTCAACGATAGCATAGGCTGGCTATGTCCGTACACTCATACGATCGCGTACGTACGAAGTCTTTTGATGTGATGATGGAATGGTCTCAGGCGGGAAAGCGGCTCGTAACGAAGAAGGGTCAGTTGGCGACCGGCTGCGCGGTGGCCGTTTCTTCGGTCGCTACTGATCCATCATTCTCGACATTTGTGTCCCCTGGAAGGATCGCGTCCGCATCGCGCTCGCCTCTTACCGCGTAGCGGTCGACATCCCAAATTTGCTCGCCGAACCACTTGGACACATCGTCCGACTCGACTGCCCGGCGCAGGTTATCCGCTCGGCGCCGGCGTTCAGCAAGCGGCATGGTAAGCGCCTGGTAGATGGCATCGGCGGTGGCTTCGACATCGGCCGGGGCGATCATCAAGGCATCCTCACCCAACTGCACCGCAGCGCCGGCGCCTTCGGAAAGGATGAGCACACCGTTACGCTCATTGAGCAAGCAGCCCTCTTTGGCAACCAGATTCATACCGTCGATGATCGAGTTGACCATGAGCACGTCGTACCATTTCATCGCCGCCAGGGCGCGCGGATAGTTTTCCCCCAGAATCAGGTTGATTGGTTGCCAACTGGTCTCCACATTGGCATAGCGTGCGTTGATACGCCCAGCAATCGAGCTGACATCGTCCAGATAACTTTGATATTCGGCGACATCCATGCGCGACGGCACCAGAATCGCGACGAAGTTCGCTCGTCCCACGAACTCCGGATGCGCTTCGAGGAAACGTCCGAAGGCCTGGAAGCCGCGTACGATGTTCTTGCTCGGCTCAGCGCGATCGACCCGCAGCACGGTGAACTCGTTGTAAAACGTGGGAAGGTACCGGTCGTGAACCCGTGCCTCCTTGGAGTATGCGTTGCGGCGCACCGTTTCTACATCGATCGAGATTGGATAGTGCCGTACCTCGATTCGCCGCCCGTTCCAGATCACGCCGCGTCCGACGTAGTCGACCTGTACGCCTGGCACATAGGCTTCGCAGGTGTACAAGAAACTGCGGGCGTGCTCACGGGTTTGGAAGCCAATGATGTCGTTGCCAAGCATTCCTTCGCAGATCTGTTGCCGCCAGGCCAACGGCAGGAGCCGCCAGTAGTCGGGATCGGGCCAGGGAATATGCACAAACTGCTGGATAATTGCCTGGGGCCGCTGCGCGCGAATCATTCCAGCGGTCAAATAGAGATGGTAATCCTGGAGCATGATGAGCGGCTCTTCATC
>JBBQPB010000213.1:0-4433 GCA_038331435.1 Thermomicrobiales bacterium
GTTGTACGCTGCCTTTGGGTGGGATCCGCCAGCCATCGCCCATATGCCGCTTATTCTGGCGCCGGGCGGGGGGAAACTTTCGAAGCGGCACGGATCGACCTCCATGGAGGAGTTCCGCACGCAGGGATACCTCCCCGAGGCCCTGATGAACTACCTGGCGCTGCTCGGCTGGAGCCTGGACGGCACCACGGAGATCTTTTCGAAGGCTGAGCTTTTGGAGAAGTGGTCGCTGGAGCGAGTTAGCCCCTCGCCGGCCACCTTCGACTACGACAAGCTGCGTTGGTTCAACCAGCAGTACATCAATCACCTGCTGGATCTGGACGACCTGACCGCCCGGGTTGTGCCGTACCTGATCGATGCCGGGCTGGTCTCCGACTCCGCGCGCGATGCGTCGTCTGCCGAATATGCCCGCGTGCGTGAGGTTACCGGTGTACTGAAAGACCGTCTCGTCCTCCTGAGCGACGCTCCGGAACTGATGTCCTTCTTCGTCAAGGAGGAGCTCGATGCCTACGATCCTGCCCTGCTCATCCCGAAGAAAACCGATGCCTCGCAGGCGCTTGCGGCCCTGATCGGCGCACTGGCCGTATTCGAGGCTGGCACTGTTGCCGATGAGACTGCCATCGAGGCAGCCCTGCGCCAGTTGGCCGACCAACTCGGATTGAAAGCGGGCCAGCTCTTTATGCCGATCCGCGTAGCGGTTACCGGCCGCACCGAATCTCCCGGTCTTTTTGAAACCTTACGGGTCATTGGCGACGAGCGGGTGCGCACCCGCATACGTACGGCCATCGCCGCGCTCGAGACCGCCGACTAGTAAAGTTTCAGTGCGGGGTCATTCGCGAAAACGTGCGAGATGCTTCACGTCGTTCAGAATGACAGTGGGAGAACGTAGCCGCTTCCTCGCATTGTCATCCTGTGAAACAATGGAGTTCCCCTTCGAAGCGGGTAGTGACGTCCCCACAGAGATTGGAAACCCTAGCTCGGAATGAGGAACCCATGAAACGTCTCGTTGCCATCCTCTTGCTCATTACCGTTATCGCTGCGCCAGCTTCTGCTCTCGCTGCCACGCCGGTCGCTACCCCAACGGCCTACGCCCATCCCGAATGGCTGGCGGATGCCACCTGGCTGGGTCAGCAGCTCGATGACGACCAACTGGTGGTTATCGCGCTCACGCCGCCGGCCGACTTCGCGCAAGCGCACATACCCGGTGCCGTGCAGGTCGATTGGCCGGATCTGGCCCTGAGTGAGTCGGCGCAGATTGCTGACTGGCGCATGCAAATAGAAGCATTGGTGACGAAGCTCGGTATCGAGCGGACCGATACCGTGGTGATCTACGATGGCGGAACGCTCTACGCGCCCCGTCTCTGGTGGATCCTCTATCAGCTTGGCCACCAGGACATCCGGATTCTGAACGGCGGACTACCTGCCTGGAACGCGGCGGAACTGGCAGTGGAAACGGGAGCGGTCACGGCGCAACCGGCCGCCGAGCCGTATGTTGGCGAGCCGAACGACGATGCCATTGCGACGGTGGACGAAGTGGTCGCGGTGTTGGGAGATCCCAATACGGTGCTGGTCGACGCACGCAAAAAGGATGAGTTCGCGAAGGGTCACATCCCGGGGGCCGTGCTGTTTCCCTTCACCGACGTCGCCGAATCGGGGCAGCCGCCGTTCTGGAAATCGGCTGAACAACTCCAGTCGGAATTCGCGGCACTTGGCGTCACGCCGGCCAAACAGGTGATTCCCTATTGCTCGACCGGCGTTCGCTCCGCTGCGCTCTACTTCACCCTGCGCCTCATTGGTTACGACAACGTCTCGCTCTTCAGCGGCTCGTTTGCCGAATGGACCGCCGATCCATCCCGACCGGTAGAGACGGGCGACAAATAGCGAGCGACTCGCCCTGCGTTCTCACCTTCGCGGGGGCGGCTTGCCCACCGTCATTCAGAGCAAAGCCAAGAAACTTTCTCGTCAGAGCAAGACAAAGCCAGCTTGAATGAACCGCACGCATTGGTAGCGACTCGTTGCTTGTTATGCGTGATCCTTTGCTCAAGATTTCTCCACCGGCACAGCGTTGCTGTCGAGATGGTAGGGAACGCTGGTCACGACCGTACCTGGGCGGAAGAGGAGCGCAGCCTTGAGGCGCAAGGCGGTCTGGTTGTGCAGGATATGCTCCCAGAGGTGATGCGCCACGAATTCGGGGAGCACAACCGTGATGGTGTCGCCCGGCCGTTGTTTCTCGACTTCATCCAGGTAGCTCATCAACGGGCCGATCAGCGCGCGATACGGTGATTCGATCAGGATGAGCGGAATATCCGTGCCGATTTCTTCCCAGCGGCGTTGGAATTCGTCCAGGTCCGCATTTTCGTCACTCACATGCACCGCGGTTACGTTGTCCGAGATCGAGCGGGCATACGCCAGCGTTTGTCGCGCCACTCGGTTGAGCTGAGACACCGGCACGATGACCGTGTGATGAATGTCCTTTGGATCGAGCGGAGTCGAAACCGCCAGCTCGGCGGAGGCCCGGCTGTAATGCTTGTGAATCCCGCGCATGAGCAGGATGAGCATGGGGATGACGATGCAGATGATCCAGGCGCCATGTGTGAACTTGGTGATGACCACGATGATCGCAACGATGCCGGTGGCCACCGCGCCCACCGCGTTTACCAACAGCCCCATGTGCCAGCCAGGTTCCTTCTTGCGCACCCACCGGACGCACATGCCGGTTTGCGAGATCGTGAAGGAGAGAAAGACGCCGAGCGCGTAGAGCGGAATCAGCCGCTCGGTTTCACCGCCGAAGAACGCCAGCACCAGACTGGCCATCAAGCCGAGCGTCACGATGCCGGTGGTATAGGCCAGCCGGTCGCCACGGTAGGTGTACTGGCGGGGAATATATGAATCCCGCGCCAGGAAGTATGCAAGGCGAGGAAAGTCGGAGTAGGCGGTGTTCGCGGCCAGCACCAGGATTGCCATGGTCGAAAACTGGATGTAGTAGTAGGCGGCGTTCGTGCCCCCGAAGACCTGGCGGGCAATTTGGGAGACGACTGTTTGATAGTTCGGCTCGGCCTGGTCGAGCGGGAGCGCGCCGTATTGGTGCGCCAGGAAGGTGATGCCGGAGAACGTAATCGCCAGGATGGTGATCATGATGGTGAGCGTCTTGCGGGCGTTGACCGATTCCGGCTTGCGAAAGGCCGGAACGCCGTCAGAAATCGCTTCGACCCCGGTCAATGCCGCGCAACCTGAGGCGAACGCCCGCAGGACCACCAGCGCCCCGATCGCGCCCAGCCCGGCACCTTCGTTCTGCGTCAACACCGGCTCGTGTACCGGGAAACCGGCAACGGCATTTCGGACGAGTCCGATCCCCAGCATGATGAAGATGCCGAAGAGAAAGAGATAGGTTGGAATGGCGAAAATCGTTCCCGATTCGCTCAATCCGCGCAGATTCACCGTCGTTACGAAGATGATGAAGAAAATGCCAATCAGCACCCGATGCTGGTTGAGCTCAGGCACGGCTGACGACATCGCGGCGACTGCCGCGGCGATACTCACGGAGACGGTTAACACGTAGTCGGTGAGGAGCGCCGCGCCGGCGGTGAGCGACGGTAGCTCGCCGAGATTGTCCTTGGCGACGATGTACGCGCCGCCGCCGAGCGGATAGGCCTTAATCGTCTGCCGGTAAGAGATGCCAACGATGATCAGAAGGGCCACAATTGCGACGCCGATTGGCAGGCTTGTCGAAAGCGCCAGCAGACCGCCGGCCACGAAAAGCACCCGCAAGATCTCTTCGGTGGCGTAGGCGACGGACGAAAGAGCGTCCGACGAGAGCACTGCAAGCGCCTTGGCATTTGAAAGTCGCTGATGCTCGGCTGCGGCGGTCGTCATCGGCGCGCCGATCAGCACGCGCTTGACCCGTTGAAATCCACGGCCGACTGGACCGCGTGCTTCCGACGCGTCCTCGGTAGCCACCAGATGCCCCGGACCGGTTCGCTCGAAATCGTCAGTCTTCTGACGGATCACGCGCACATAGCGGTCGCCGATATGCGAGCCGAGCACCTGTTGCTTGCCGGAGAAATCGCCTTGCAAGCGCGATTCCGGTTTGCGGAAGGTTGGTTCTGGCCGGTAGGGGTCACCTGACGCTGTTCGCCCGGTGGATTCTCGACCGAAGTCGGCCGATTCGGGCGCGCGTCGTTTGGGCTTATAGACGGTTGGACGTCTGGGTGTGTAGTCGCCATCCGCGGAATCGGAGTCGGCGTTCGATGGAGTTGTTGGTGTCGGATTCTCGCCCGACGGCATAGTTCGACCCTTCGGCTGGCGGATAATGAAACACACAGTTTCCGCGCCGAACGGGAATGATAGGGGAAAGCTGCGAAGGGCATGGTATTCTCGGATTGCCCCGTCGCGGATCACTATATCGTTGCCCTATTCCGCTTTATCCGCCACCT
>JBBQPB010000214.1:0-4424 GCA_038331435.1 Thermomicrobiales bacterium
TCCAAAAACGGCTTGTGTGCTCTATTTCGGCGGTGAGGCCCTCGCGCCGGGTGCACGGCCGTTGCCTGAGGTGGTCGAGATCGCGCATTCGATGAGCGTGCCGGTGATCGTGGATGCCGCGGCGCAGATCCCACCCATCAGTAATCTCTGGTACTACACCCGTGAGCTGGGCGCTGACGCGGCGATTTTCAGCGGTGGCAAGGGATTGCGCGGCCCGCAGGTCTCTGGCCTGGTGGTCGGGAAGAAAGCCATCATCGATGGTATCCGCCCCAATGCCGCCCCGAACCAGAGTTTTGGGCGCCCAATGAAAGTCGGGAAGGAGGAACTGTCCGGTCTCCTGACGGCGGTCGAGCTGGCGGTGCGGCAGGACGAAGCCGCGATCCTGGCGGGTTATGAGGAATCGGTGCAGCTTTGGCTCGCGGGGCTTTCCGGAATTCCGGGAACCAGCATCGAGCGGCGGTACCCCAGCGAAGCGGGCCAGCCGCATGGGCGCGCGATTATCACGCTCGATCCCGCCTTTCCGATGACCCGGGATGAGGTCGTTGCGGCCCTCTGGGACCGAAACCCGCGTATCGCGGTTGGTGAAATTGGCACAGACACATTTGCACTGAATCCACAAACCCTGGAAACTGGCGAAGACGGAATCGTGCTCGAGGCGGTGCGCGAGGTGTTGACCTCCGCCGCGAAAGGAACATCATGACACCAGAAGAAAAACTGAAGTCGCTTGGTTTCGAGCTGCAGGAGCAGAAGGCGTTTCATCCGGCAGTAGCCATGGGCAAGATCACCGGGAATCTGCTCTATCTCTCCGGAGCCACACCGCCACCGGTCGATGGGGTTCCCTGGGATGGCCGCGTGGGAGATGTCTATACCGTCGAGCAGGGCTATGAGGCTGCCAGACAGGTTGCGTTCATGCAGTTGCAGATGGCCTGGAACGTGCTGGGCGATCTCTCGCGCATCAAGCAGACCGTGAAAGTACTGGGCATGGTGAATTGCACCGCAGGGTTCAAAGACACGCCGGCCGTTATGCACGGTTTCAGCGAGACGATCTACGAAGTTCTGGGAGAGGCCGGAGTACATACCCGCTCCGCAGTCGGCGTCCAGGCACTTCCGGGCAACGTCCCAGTTGAAGTCGAAACCATTTTCGAGATCGAGTAGCGGTGAGGGGTTTGGGCCGCCATCGGTGCTCCGACCTTGCACCTTCAACGCCAGACTCTCACCGGAGGGCTCCGATGTTCACGGTCGACGCCGATATTCATGCCAATGACACGCCGGGCAAACTGGCGCCGTATTGCGCGATGCCGTGGCGCAAGTCACTGGAATTGCTCGACGGGGCAACGTACCCCTACTTGCAAGTGCCGGGATTCGCGCCGAATCTGCGCGCTGATCCGCCAATTGCGGGGAGTCCGCCCTATCGTTCGGTGGAGACCGCGGCCGATATGCGGCGCGGTCTCAACGATCTCGGTATCGAGGTCGGCATCATATTTCCCGACCATCTGTTGCTTTTCGCCGCATTGCCGAACCGGGAGTATGCGACTGCACTTTCGCATGCCTACAACCGCTGGCTGGTCGAGGAGTGGCTTCAAGAGGACAACGGGCTCTATGGCGTGGCGATGGCCTGTCCACAGAACCCCGAAGATTCTGCGCAGGAGATCCTGCGGATGGCCAAAAACGACCGGATCGTGGGCGTGTATCTGCCGACGGCCGGTGTGAATCCGCTCTGGGGCGACCGCAAGTACGACCCGATCTTCGCTGCGGTGCAGGAGACCGATCTGCCGGTGTGCCTGCATAGCGTGACGATCGTCACGCCGAACTTCCCGTATCAACTGGATCAGTTCGAAAACCACTTTGCCCGACAGGTGTTGTCGCATTCGTTCGCGATGATGGCCAACCTGACCAGTATCATGCATACGGGTGTTCCGGCGCGGTATCCGAAGGTCAAGGTGATCTTCACCGAGGCCGGCATCGCCTGGGTGCCATACATGATGTGGCGCATGGACAAGTACTACAACGAGTACCGGCGCCACGTGCCGTTCCTCGACCGCCGGCCGAGCGATTACATGCGAGAGCGCATGTGGTTCGCCACCCAGCCGGTAGAGGAGCCGGACGATTTGTCGCAGATTGTTGAGACGATTCATCAGATCGGGGACGATCGCATTCTCTTCGCGTCGGACTGGCCGCATCACGACTTCGATCATCCCAAGGCGATCATGAAACTGCCGGCATCGCAAGAGCTGAAGCGGCAGATCATGGGATTGAACGCGCTGAACGCCTTCCCGCGTATTCCCGCGCCGGTCGCGGCGGAGTAAGGTCATGGCCGAGCACGTGGTTGGCACGGTGGCCGATTTTCCGGTTGGCTCGAGTACGCTGATCAAGATCCGCAATGTCGAGATCGGCGTCTTCAATGTGAACGGCACGCTCTACGCGCTGCCGAACGTTTGCCCGCATCAATACGGTCCGCTCTGCACCGGCGGCGTCGATGGCACGATGATCGCCGGCCCGGAAACCGATTGGAACCTGGAATGGGGCCGCGAGGGGGAGATTCTTACTTGCCCGTGGCACGGGATGGAGTTCGACATCACCACCGGCACGGCGCTCGCAAATCCGAAGTTTCGGGTGCGCCAGTATCCGATCGCGGTGGTGGGCGATGAGGTGACGATTACGTTCGGGGGAGCCAGAGAGTAGGAGCTGGAAGTGGGAGCGACCTGTAGAATGATCCTATCTTCCGTGCGCATTTCCCGGTTCCAGACGAAAGTATCGTCCCATGGTCACTACCCGACTCCTAACCGCAGATGACCTGTTCGAGCTTGGACCTGACTCGCCCTACGAGCTCATCGAAGGAGAACTGATCGAAGTGAATCCGCCGGGTGGGATCCATGGAGAAGTGGCCGCCCGGTTGACCATATTCGTCGGTTCGTTCGTCCTGTCGCAGAGGCTCGGCAAGGTCTTTTCCAACGACACGGGATTTTTGCTCCAGCGGAGTCCTGACACTGTGCTGGGTCCTGATGTCGCCTTTGTGCGTCGCGAGCGCCTGACCGAAAGTCCGGTGGCCTATATACCTGTAGCTCCCGATTTGGCGATAGAGGTCGTCTCTCCCAGCAATACGCGAGCCTCTATCCAGCGCAAGACAAACGTCTATCTCGAATCCGGAGTCGAGCAAGTTTGGATCGTCGGTCCGCTTCGCCTTGAGCTCCACGATTGCCAGGCGGATGCACAAATCATCACCCTTGGATTCGATGATGTTGTCTCGGGCGGAGAGGGCTTGCCTGGATTCGAAATGCGACTTCGCGATCTGTTCACATAGGGCACAACCTGCCCCTACTCTTGACCGCCTTCAACGCGCTGACCACCGTGTCCCAGGTTTTGTCGATGTCGGCCGACCACAAGGCCGACATCGCCTCGCAACCGCGGTAGGCCCAGACGGCGAGGTCGGTCATGCCTTCCTCGACCGCGATCTCGATGGCTTGGGCGGCTTCCCATTCGGCGCCAGCAGGGAAGTTGTAGGCCTGGATCCAGAACTGATTGGGGACATCGAATTTTTCGCAGATCTCGCGTACAGCGGAGGCGTTGGGGCGAACGTAGGGTTCGAGGGGAACGGTGTCGCCGGCACGCCAGTAGGGATCGGTGCCGAAGAAGTCGAGCCCCGGAATCTGCAGAAACGGCTCCCAATCGGGCACGCCGACCAGGTCAAAGGTCATGCCGTGGGGGAGCAGGCAGAGGCCGTTGCGAACACCCTTGTTGTGACCGTAGCCAATCAGGTCGGCGGTGACGTCGTAAACCGCCTGTTGGCGGAAGTCGCGCACCTCGTCGTCCATCACGAGCGGCATCTCGTGATCGTACTGCGCGCGGAAGAGTTCCTGACAACGATCACAGCGGCAGCTCCAACGCTCGGCGTCCGGGCCGATTTGCTTGCCGATGTACCAGAGATCGCCGGGATACCAGTGGGGCTCGTCGAAGAAGAGCACGTCGGCGCCCTGGTCGACGGTGGTGTCGATCCAGGCATGCAGCCAGTCCATGAGCTTTGGCTGGTTGAGGCAGGCAACGCCCATCCGCGAGCCGTCGGCCAGCACCTGACAGATATCGGTTTCCCAGGTGACGAACTTGCTGAGGGTTTCGCCGCCGAAGACGCCGGCCACGCCCCAGGGATCGACATGCACCTCCAATCCCAACTCGTGCGAGATGCGGTAGATCTCGCGCATCGTCTCCTGGCCCCAAAGGAGGTCGCTTTCGGTCGAGCAATGGACGACGTAATCGAAGCCGGACGCGGCGATGTCCTCCAGATCGGCAGCCACATGCCGCAGGGTGCGATTTCCGAAATAGGCAACGCCGGTGCGCATCGATGCGTTCACCGAGTGGTTGCGCCGGCGGATGGGGCCGGCCGCCATGTGAAACGACCGGGGTATTGTAAGCAGGTATCGAGACCAGCT
>JBBQPB010000215.1:0-4378 GCA_038331435.1 Thermomicrobiales bacterium
TATCTCGCTGCTCGACGTCTCAACGATTACGATGGCGCTGGTTGGAAGTCGACCACCAGCGCTACCGAAGCCGAGACAACTCCTCCGCCGCGCATTGCCTTTCAATCTGATCAGGCGATCAATCCCCCCCGTGATCAGCAACTGAATCGCGCGCAGCAGCAGGCTTCGATCGTTCTCCTGCAACCGACCGATCGACTGCTGTTCACGATCGATCAGCATTTTTCTGCATCGGTGCCGACGCTGGTCCGAGTGGGATGGGAATCGATCGATGCGACCTACGAGATCGGCGATGTCGACCTTTCCGAGGTTCCGGTCGATCTGCGCGAGCTGTTGCTCTTGCTGCAATCCTCCCAGTTTACCGACCCGGGCACGACCGAGGTACCTCAACTGATATCGACCCAGGATCAGATCGAATTCGAACGGATCCAGAACCGGCTCGTGCAGACCTATCCGGTTTCCAGCGAGCTTAGCTGGGGAGAAGACGGCGCGGTTCAGGTGCAGGTCAAGGGCCGGCTCCCGGTGTATGCAGATGTGGAAGCCGTGTTCAGTACGGATGACCTGGCGGGTAACGCGTATTCGGTGGTGGGGCTGGTTCCCCAGGTTTCCGCCGCCGAGCTCGCCTCAGCAGGTGTCGACTATCCCCCGTTCATCATCGACGCCTATCTGAACTTGCCGGATACGGTCACGGAGGAAACGAGAGATTTGGCAACCCAGATCGTCATGGATTCGGGAGCTACCACGCCGTACGATCAAGCGGTTGCGATCCAGAGCTATTTGCGAACGAATTTCACCTACCGGCTTGACGCTGGGGCTGCGCCCGACGGCCAAGACATCGTGGATTACTTCCTCTTCGAGAGCAAAGTGGGGCGCTGCGACCACTATGCGTCCTCGATGGCGGTCATGCTTCGCATGCTCGGTGTTCCCACGCGAGTTGTCACTGGTTTGGCTCCGGTATCGTTCGACAGTGAAATGAACGGCTACGTCTATCGCGGCCGAAACGCGCATGCCTGGGTCGAAGTCTATTTCCCGGGATATGGCTGGATTCCATTCGAACCGACGCCAACCCAACAAGCGATCGGCCTCGACCAGGAATCAAATGCCCCAATCACCACACCTGAACCGACACCCACCGCGATGGCAACAACTGTGGGAGATGCGTCCGTTTCGCCCGTAGCTCCGACGCCAACTCCTACCCCGCTGCCGGCACCGGCGGCCATCGATACCGACGCGACCAGCAATGGTTCCGGCGTCTTCTCACCGTTGAAGATAGGTTTGGCGGCCGGAGCCACCGCCTTGCTCGCAGGCGCCTTCTTTTATTTTTGGAAGCGGCGGAATGCCTTCTCTGGTATGCCGGTTGCCCGGGCGAATTACGGACGACTCCAGCGGTTGGGTCGGTTCTTCGGAGTCGCAGCCACGCCAGAGCTCACGCCACGCGAATATGCGTCCCAGTTCGCCGCGGCTCGTCCGCAGTCGGCGGCGGGGGCGTTGCGTGTGGCAGACGCATTCACACAGGAGCAATATGCCACCAACGTAGACGCTGGCACCATCGCGAGCGAAAGCGAATACGGCTGGCGCGAGGCAAAAGAGGGAACAGCCGGCTGGCGGTTCTGGCGTCGACGATGACGGAGGCGATCCGTGAACAAGGGAAATCGGATAATGGTGGCAGGCTCCATCAATACCGATCTGGTGGTGCGCGTTCGCCGCGCCCCTGAAGCAGGCGAAACGGTTACCGGAACATCGTTTGCCACCTTTGGCGGCGGGAAGGGGGCTAATCAGGCGGTCGCGGCCGCCCGAGCGGGTGCCCGGGTCGCCATGTTGAGTGGCGTTGGCTCGGACGAATTCGGTCGCCAGCGACTGCTCGATCTCGAAGCGGAATTGGTGACCACGGCGACGGTGCTTGTGACTGACTCCTCCTCATCTGGTGTCGCGTTGATCACGGTCGAAGAATCGGGCCAGAACCGAATCGCTTACGTTCCCGGAGCCGGTTGGGACGTGACCCCACGGGATGCACTCACAGCGTTGGATGCGTGGAACCCTGATTTCGTCCTCAGCACGCTCGAGCTACGGCACGACACGCTTGTGACGCTGTACCGAGCTGCGCGTGAACGGGACGTGACGATCATTTGCAATGGGACCCCGGAGCCGGCAGAGGGTCGCGACCTCGTCTCCATGTCCAATGTGTTGATCGTCAATGAACAGGAAGCTCTGGAACTTGCCCAGCGCGAAGACGAAGGCGACTGGGCGCAGGTCGCCGAAACGCTTTCAGTCCTCGGGCCGTCCACGGTCATACTCACGCTTGGTAAAGCAGGCGCCCTGGTATGGCACCACGGCGACGTCACCGTGGTAACCACGATCGAGGTCGAGGTCGTGGACACCACCGGCGCAGGGGACGCGTTCTGCGGGGCCCTCACGGCATTCCTTGCGGCTGGGAAATCGATCGATGAATCAGCAGCCATGGCAGCAATCGCCGGCACACTGGCGGTGACGCGGGCCGGCGCGCAACCCTCGATCGCCACTCTGGCGGAAATCGAAGCAGTCTGCGCCAAACAGTGACGCCAAACGAAGGATGGACTGCTGAAGGCGGAAGGGATGGGATTCGAACCCATGAGACGGCATTACCGTCTACGCGATTTCCAGTCGCGCGCACTAGGCCAAACTATGCGACCCTTCCAGGATTCTGGCGCTCAAACGATTCGCCTGGCGGAGAGGGCGGGATTCGAACCCGCGGTGGCTCATCACCACACCAATTTTCGAGATTGGCACCTTAAACCGCTCGGACACCTCTCCGCCGGCTATTCTAGCAATCCGCGACCAGACAATCCAGAATACTCCCGGAATTGACATGTGATGTTTCTCACAGTGCCTGTGGAGGCTGCGACTTTGGCTGACACAGCCGACTCCGATATCGCTACAGAAGTAACGATTCACGACCGCCCGACGGTCAACCAGTTATTGATAACGATCGGCGTGCTGGTGGCAGCCATTGCCGGAGCAGTGATCGCCGGGCCGGGTTTCGGTGTGCTGATCGTCACGCTCGCCGCTATCGCGGCGGCGCTCTGGATGTCGTACGGCGGACCTCGACCGGCAACCATTGCTGCGCCGGTCACACCCGTGCCGATTGCCGCCCCTCTACCGAGCACCCCTCCAGCGCCAGGGCGCATCTCGCTCGATCGCACCAGAATTCGCCAATCACTGGACATTACGGTCGATCGAGCGACGCTGCTCGCGGTCGCCCCAGCTGCGTTGATCATTGCCGCACTTGTGGTCTTTTTCTATGCCCGGGATTTGCGGGCGAATCCTCCGAACCTCTTCAGCGACGAAGCGATGATCGGGCTGCAAGCCGCCGGCGCATTCAATGGCGAAGCGAATTTCCAGTTCCTGCGGATCTTCTACTCGCACTTCGACACGCCGCTCCTGGGAGCCTTGCCGGTCTATTCGACCTGGCCGTTTGTGACGGTTTTCGGCCTGAACGAATTTGGAGTACGTTTCGCGTCGTCGTTTTACGTCGGACTGGGTCTCTTCTTTGCCTTTCTGGCGTTGCGGCGCCTCAAGGCGCCGTATCCGATCGTGCCGATCGTGATCGCGGGCACCCAGCCGGTAGTGATCCACTTCGCGCGCATCAACTTTGGGCACGGCGCGTCCTTCTGTTGCCTGATGGCGGCATCATGGCTCTGGATTCGCGCACGCCAGGACCAGCGGCTGGGACAAGCGATCCTGGCGGGATTCATCGCTGGGGTTGCGTCATACGGGCACCTGTCATATGTGATCGCGGTGCCGATGTTCGTGGTGGCAGTGTGCGTTTCGGAGCTTATCTGGAATCGCGCGGCTTGGCGGTCTTATCGCTGGATACTCGCTTTTGGCATAACCTCGGTCGTCACCATGCTCCCGCATGCGTGGCTTGCGATTACCGACAAGCGTTATTGGGATCGGCTCGATGAGAAGCAGGGGGGCAGTATCACGCCCGATGTGCTCGCCGTGCGACTTAGGACTTTTTCGAACTTCTTTTCCTACGACTATCTCTTCCGAAAGGGAGAAGCATGGTACATCACCCGCCATTCGATCGTCGGTGCGGGCGAGCTTTTTCCATACCTGCTGCCGTTGCTGGTGATAGGGATCGCTTCGATCTGGTTCATTCGGCGGCAACCTGAAGCACGCTTCTTTTTCATCTTTGCGCTTCTCGTTCTGCTCTACCCGATCCCCGACGCTATCAGCCGGCCCCCTCAGGACCTTCCGTACACGATATCCACCTTCTGGGCAGCAATCGTTATTCCATTCCTGGTCGGAAGTTCATTCAAAGGGATTGCGTTGTTCCTGCGGAAAATCAATCTGCCCCGCGCGATGGCGCTGGTTGGAGTAGGGATGCTGGCCGTTTCCCTGG
>JBBQPB010000216.1:0-4331 GCA_038331435.1 Thermomicrobiales bacterium
GGACCGGTTCGCAACTATCGCGATGCTGCGCGCAGCAATCAGGAGCTCAAAAAGGTGCTCCATCTTGCACTGTTGCAGGAAGGGCTCTTTGTCGCGCCGCGCCTGATGTTCTGCATCTCCACGCCAATGTCCGAGGCGACCCTGGATGAGATCGACGCACGCTTCGAACGAGCGCTGAAACGACTGGATGAGGTGCGCTAGCGGAAAATGACTCTCCGCGTCCTTGCAGTGTCGGACCAGATCGACCCGAGAATCCATTCCGCAACCCTGCGGCAACGTATGCCGGATATCGACGTCGTTGTCGCCGCGGGGGATCTCCCGTCCCGGTATCTCGAGTTCCTGGCTGACGCGCTGGAGCGTCCAGTCTATTACGTCCTTGGCAACCATATGGAAGAATGGGTCAAGGACCAGCAATCCGGAAAGATCTACCAACCGATGGGCGCCGAGTCGCTAAGCGGACGGGTTATTTACGACAAGACCAACGGGATCATCATTGCCGGAATGTCCGGCTCGCCGAAATACTCGGGCGAAGGGGGGCAGCAGTTCACCGAGTTTCAGGTCTATCTCACCATCGCCCGTATGACACCAAGGCTGATCTGGAACCGGCTCAGGCGCGGGCGGTGGGTCGATCTGCTGATTACCCATGCCCCCCCGCGTGATGTCAACGACCGGCCGGACCAGGCCCACCGTGGCTTCGTTGCCTATCGCAATTTCGTTTCACTTTTCAAACCGCGATACCTCCTCCATGGGCATATTCATCTTTACGACCGCAACGAACCATGGCAGGCCACCCTTGGGGAGACCAGGGTTATCAATGTCTATCCCTATCAAAAACTCGAGCTCGACTTCGATAAGCCAGTCGCCTCCTGACCGGATGCGGATGAGCCATCGCGATGCGTGACGATCAGGTCAGTGCTGACTACGACCGAGCGCGCCGCAAGGCGTTTCTGAACGACATCGTTAGCTTTCTCAAACGTGAGCCGAATACGCTCATCTCCTATGCTGACGTGCGGGATCGCGTCACGATGGAGCATGAAAGCTATCGCGGGATGCGGGAGGTACCGGTCGACAAGATCGTCGGCAGCATGGATCGCTTTCGCGATTTCGACCGTCGCTTCCTGCCCAAGCGCAAGAACACCGCCAATCGCTGGAAAAGCATCGACCGGGCGTATTACCAGGATGTCATCCTGCCACCCATTCAGGTGTACAAAGTCGGCGAGGTCTATTTCGTCAAAGATGGCAATCATCGGGTGTCCGTGGCGCGCGAACGCGGCGTGGCCTTCATCGATGCCGAAGTCATCGAAGGGCACATTCGTATACCCATCGACTCCTCGATGCGCGCGAGCCGCCTCCTCCAGCAGGTCGAATACGCCGAGTTTCTGCGCAAGACCAATCTCGACCGCACCCGGCCACAGCACGATATTCGACCGACCGCACTCGGTCGCTACGATGAGATCGTCACCCATATCGAAGGGCGGCGGCGACTCGCTGAAGAACGGAGCGGCGGGCCGGTCACCATGTCCGATGCCGCTGCCGACTGGTTCGACAATGTCTATTTGCCGATTGCACTGGCCATGCGTGAGCAAAAGCTGCTGCGCGAGTTCCCGGATCGGTCCGAGGCCGACGTCTATCTCTGGGTAATGGCAAACCGGCTACAGATTCAACTCGGGGCTGGCTCTCGCTTCAGCCCCGAGCAGTCGGCCCGCGTGTATCGCGAGATTCAGGGCGAGGAACGCAAGCTGAAGCGCAACCTCCTTCGGGCCATCAAAGCTACCAAAGAATTCGCCACTTCTATCCATTTTCGCCGCGGAACCCTTTAGAACAAGTGAGCAGAGGCTTTTGACGCCAGGGAAGGGTCTGCAGAAAACTCCAGGAAAAACCCGACTCGCGAGTATACTGTATACAAGCGGACGATTCAACCAAATTTGAATTAATTCTTGCGATTTGCTTACCGACAGTCTAGTATTAGAGTTAATCTTTTCAGGGCAAGAACGGTCGTTAGCGGTGACGATTAGTCTTTCCTGATTACGGGTCCTCCTCAGGCTCCCCTTCGGCCACACGCAATCAAGTCGCCGTCAACGCAGATTGCTCAGTCGCCGCGTTCTCCTGAACGAACGTCTTGGTTGTCGCATTTGGTTCCCACTCTGGGTAGAGCCGGGCCCGGTCGACGCTTCCATCTCCTTGAAAAGAGGTCCCTATGACCCGGGTCTTCGCGACACTTTTGTTTTCAGTTCTGCTCGGCGCCTTCCTCACTATTGGATCGCAACCGCAGCCACTCTCCAGCCAGTCATCGAATGCTTCCCTGCAGCAAGCGATCCTGCTTGCCAAATCGGGGGAGGGGCAACCTGGGAACTCCGGCAAAAAGGAGCCCACTTCGGCTCCAACCCAGACTCCCGAGCTGCCGCCGGAGATCGTGGCTCCTCCGCCCACCGATATCCCCGTCGTTCCTCCCACGATTCCGATCATCATCGGAGAGGAAGTGACACAACCCGAACCTTTAGCGACCGAGCCGCTTCCTCCTGCGGACGTTTCGACCGTCGCTCCGACTCTGGAGCCGTCGACCATCCCTGAGGAACCTACGGTTGCCCCCACCCCACCTGACCAGCTTCCCACGCAGGAGCCGACCGTCGCGGTGACGCCGTCGACCGAGACGCTGCCAACCGAGCTGCCAACCGAAGCAGCATCTGGTGAGCCGGGAACGGATGGACCGATTGATTCGGGAAGTCCGAGCGCCGAGGTGCCTGCCGCATCGCCGGAGGCCATGGTGAACATTGCAGCGGACGACGAGGTCAGCCCGGCCTATACCGTGGCGTGCACGCCTGGACCAGGCTTGGACCTCACCGGCTGCGTTTACAACAGCGAACCTGGCTTGGCGGGCGCTGACTTCAGCGGGTCGACCCTGACCAACGCGACCTTCGATGGCGCGGAGCTCACCGGTGCCGATTTCAGCGGCGCCATCAGCGCCGGCGGCACCACCTTCGATGGGGCCCAGCTTGGCGGGGCGGACTTCACTGGGTATACCTCGACGTCGGCCACCACCTTCAATGGCGCCTACCTTGTTTGCGCCAACTTCGACGGCGCGGCGCTCAACGGAGCGACGTTCAATGGCGCGAACCTCGCCGGCGCCACCTTCGTAGGGGCCAGCCTCAATGCCGCCACCTTTGACGGCGTCCTTGGCTGTTCAGGCGGCCCCGGTGAGGACGGAATCTGCCCAGGGGCATGTTCGACCCCCACGCCGACTGCCACCACAGCGCCGAGTACCGCGACCAATACACCAGTCAACACGCCGGTCGACACGCCGGTCGACACGCCGACCAACACGCCGGTCGACACGCCGACCAACACCCCGGTGAACACGCCGGTCGACACGCCGACTAACACCCCGGTGAACACGCCTACCAACACGCCGGTGAATACCGAGACAGGCACAGCGACCGGGACTGCAACGGGTACCTCGACTGGCACGGCCACCGGAACCGCGACAGGGACGCAAACTGGGACGGCCACCGCGACACAGACCGGGACCGCGACAGCCACCCTGATCAGCACGATCGTTGGGGCCTCGACTGTGACACAGGTGGCCACCGAGACGGGGACCGCGACGGCCACCCAGACGGGGACCGCGACGGCCACCCAGACGGCGACGCAGACCGCCACCCAGACGGCGACGCAGACCGCTACCCGGATCAGAACGATCGTTGGCGCCTCGACTGTGACACAAGTCGCCACTGCAACAGGAACGCGCGTTGCCTATGCGACATCGACTGCGACAGCCTCAGCGGCAGCAGGCAACAGAACACCCGTTTCCACATTCCCGAAGACAGGAAACGGTGAATCTCCTTCCAATTCGAGTCGCGAAGCACAAATCGTGTTGCTCGTCGCGGTGCTCGGACTGGTCGGCGCCGCCGGCTTCCGGATTCGGACAGGGCGGGCGCATCGACCCTGAAAGTAGCTATCCTGGCAAACGCCCGAATCGTGCTTCTTTGGACGGGGACGGTTAAACCCGGGAGAGAAACTGAAGGGAAATAGCGAAGGCAGCGGCCCAGGCATAAGACCTGGGCCGCTGTCGTGCTACGCCACTTCGCGGTTTCCGTTGTGTTCATCGAATCCTCACATCCGACCGAGCGCAAAGTACGGCGTCACTTCGAAAGGCCAATGTGGACTCCGAAAGGTGTCACTCGACCCAAGCAGGGACGAGCAGCTCGTTCGCTGCGAACATGCCGAAAATGGCTGCCTACACCATGCAATTTGGGCGCTCGATACAAGCAGATGTCGATAGAACGAATCGCTTGTATACAATTGCGCAGGTTTAACCTCTCTTGTATACAAGC
>JBBQPB010000217.1:0-4309 GCA_038331435.1 Thermomicrobiales bacterium
TGTTCAATGCCGACGATAACGACGTTCCCTTTTTCCGCACTATCGTCCGGCCGACGGTGTACATGAGCTTCTTCCACGCCTTTTCAGAATCGCACGTGCCCGGTCGGCATCTCAACGCGTTGTTGGCAGCAGAGGACGTGCTCGGCGAACTGGCGGATGCGGAGACCATCGCGAAACATCGCCGGGCGGCCTTCTATTCCTATAGTGGACCAGAGGCTCTGCCGCTCAACCGCACGGAGATCGGCGGAACCCTCTCCCGCTTCCTGCCACACAATTTGCGCGAGGGATTTCATGCCCTGGCTGCGCTTGCCCGCTATCGGCAAGATCAGGAGGCGATAGAGATCGGCGAACGCAGCATTGCCGCGATTCTCCGGTTCTGGGATCCGGAAATCGCATGGGATCGCGCTGCGCTTGCCGATCGAGGAATTACATTGGTCGAACTCGAGGAGTTCTTCAAACCTGAAAATCGTGTACCCGCCGCATCGTTCATCAGCGGGATCGCCCGGTCGATTGGCCCGCTGGTGAAGTTTCACCGAGCAACGGGGTCCGCGGCCGCGTTGAAACTTGCGACCCAGCTCAAAGAGAAAGCGCTCAAGGAGTACTTCTGGGAGGATGGCTCCCACGATCTCTACCGTTTCAGTCTCCACACGCACTCCGCGACCTGTGTGCTCTCGTCTCTCGCGCAACTTGCCGACTTAACGGATGATGAGCAGTTGAAGCGTCGCGTGGGAGCCTTCTATCACAACGGACTCAAGGCCATCAGCGATGAGTTCGGCTGGTCGATCGAAAATTGCGCTCCTGAAGCCAATGCCGATCGGGGCGAAGCGAACAATACCGGGGACATCCTGGAAACAGCTCTGCTTCTCGGAAAGTGGGGTGATCCTGCCGGATATGATGATGCCGAACGAATCCTGCGCACGCACCTCCTTCCCTCGCAACTCCGCGATATCTCCTTTATTCAGGACCCACCGAATCCGCACAATGAAGATGGAAAGCGCGACGTCGCGAACCGTCATCGAGGCGCATTCGGATTCCCCGCACCGTACGGTCACGCACCGCTCGACTTCGAGGAAGTCAGTTTCAATATGGATATCGTCGGCGGGGCGACTGCCTCACTCTGCGAGGCGTATCGCTCGCTTGTGACTGCGACAAGCGATGGCGGTCACACGATCAATCTGCTGTTCGATCACGAAACCGATGAGCTGAAGATCGGTTCGCCATACACCGGAGAGGGCCTGCGGATTGTGACCAAAGTGCCGGGTCACGTGCGCGTTCGACTTCCACTTTGGGTTGACCACACCCAAATTCAGGTGACCGGTAGCTCATCAGAATGGAGAGTAGATGAGAACCATCTACTGATCGACGAACAGCCGGTCGACTCGCCGATCACGATTCATTTTCCACTTATTGAGCGTGAGATAACCCTGCATCATCGAACACGCGACATCCGGACCCGGCTCAACGGAGACCAGGTGGTTGCGATGGACAATTTCGGCGCCGATCTGACCTTCTTTCCGCCGATGGCATAACCACTGACTGTGCCGTCTCGCGGGAAGATGGGACGGAGTAGAGAGATTCGTTCGTTCGACGATGGAACGGGATAACGTTTGAAACGGAGCAGCTTCTGGATCGGACTCTCTGAATCCACGAACCTTCGATCGACGATGCTGCGTAGACGCTCAAACGCCGCCTGACCGGATCAGAACTGCGGGACCGGTTCCGAGTCAATCAATGCGCAGCGTGATCATCACTTCATCCGAATCGACGAGTTCATCGATCCGACACGAAATCGTCTCGACGGTTCCGGTGGCTGGCGCTTCGCAGATCATCTCGATCTTCATTGCCGTGATCGTTACCAGTGGTTGGGCACGTTCGACCAGGTCTCCGACCGCGACGTGGATTCCCAGCACCCTGGCCGGCAGTGGAGCGCGAATCCGGCCGTCGTGTGAACGTTGATACCGGTCACCCTTGCTTGCCGGTTTTAGGCCGTGGCGTACCAACCATCGACCGCCATGCCCGGCGACCTCGATATCCGAGCCACGTTTGATCACTGACAACTTCATGACGTCATCCGCGACGGCGATCGTCCAGATTCCAGTGCGGTCTCGCCACCAGTTCAGCGAGATGGTTGTCTGGTTGATCAGCACTTCCCAGCCGGTGGTCGTCCGATTCACGACCACGGACTCATCCCACGATTCACCGTGGAATGTGATCGCCGCGTTTCCAAGTTGACGCCAGGGACCGATTGCTGACCAGGGGTCCCTGGCGGCAGATCGGGAGTCATCAAGCGTGAGTGCGAGTGCTCCGAAGAGTGCTGGCCGGTGATCGGTCAATGCAGGTGCAACGTCCGCGGCGGTTCTGGTGGTGGCTTCACCTGCGCGGATTGCGGGATTCGCCAGCAGGTTGCAGAGCCAGGGGATGTTCGTTGGTATGCCGGCGACGATGGTGTCCAGCAACGCGATCTCGAGTAACGCGATTGCAGCGTCACGATCACTGCCGTGGGCAATGACCTTGGCAATGAGCGGATCGTACGAAGAGGGAATCGCATCTCCGGTTGCATACCCGGTATCAACCCGGACATCGGGGCGGACCGGCCATGAGACCATCTTCAGCGTGCCGGAGGCGGGGAAGAAACCATTCCAGGGATCCTCGGCATAGATCCTGGCTTCGATCGCGTGACCCCGGAATTCCGGGGTTGACTCGATCGGCAGTGGTTCACCGGATGCGATCCGCAATTGCCATTCGACCAGATCGAGTCCGGTTACCAGCTCGGTAACGGGGTGCTCGACCTGGATTCTCGGATTGACTTCGAGAAAGGCAAGGAAGCCATCGGCTCCGAGCAGGAATTCACAGGTCGCGATCCCCCGCAAACCGGTTACCTCTCCGATCCGCACAGCGTGGAGATGGAGGTTCCGTCGAAGTTCGGGATCGAGATTCGGTGCGGGAGCCTCTTCGATCAACTTCTGATGTCGCCGTTGCACCGAACAATCGCGATCGCCGAGGGCGAGCGTCCGCTCTCCGTCTCCGGCGACTTGAACCTCGACGTGGCGTGGTTCGATAAGTTCCCGCTCCAGGTAAACGATGCTGCCCGCGCCCGATGAGGCGCTTTCACGTCGTGACGCCTGAATTGCCTCAATGAGTCCGGACTCTTCGGTGACGCGCCGAAGACCGCGTCCGCCGCCCGCTCCCGTTGGCTTGACGAGCAGGGGATATCCAACCACCCGGGCGGCGGCACGCCACTGTTGCGGGTTGTCATCGAGTGCTGAACTTGCGGGAAGCACGGGGACGCCGGCGCGCTCGGCCGCATTTCGAGTCGCGAGTTTGTCGCCGCAGAGTGTAAGCGTTTCCGGCGACGGACCAATGAAGACAATTCCGGTCCGAGCGCACGCCTCGGCCAATGCGGCTCGTTCACTGAGAAAGCCATATCCCGGGTGCAGGTAGTCCGCACTGGCGCGTTGGGCGGCAGCGACCACGAGGTCGACTTCAAACTCCGAACCGGCCGGGCCGATCCTTTCCATTCGGCCGACCTGACGCGCGGCATAGCTTCCCAGATCAGGTTCGCCCAGCAGCAGGATCGGGATCGCGCCGAGCCGACGGCAGGTCGACGCGATCCGGATGGCGATCTCACCGCGGTTCGCGATTGCCACGCGACTGCCTCTCAGTGCTTTCCGATCAGAATCAACCATGCCGGTGTTTATGTCTCCCCGGGTATCGTCTAAATCTGCTGACTCGATGGAATTGTCGACGGTCAACTGCTACATCCTGAAGACACCGTAATCGGTCGAAGGGATCGGGGCATTGAGGGTCGTCGCCAGGGCGAGTCCAACCACCTGTCGGGTTTGGCGGGGATCGATGATGCCATCATCCCAGAGCCGGGCAGTGGCGTAGTAGGGACTCGCTTCCTCCCGGTACCGTGATTCGACCTCCTCGCGAATCGCGCTGAGTTGCACTTCATTGACATCGATACCGCGCGATTGCAGGCTGCTGCGCCTGATATCGGTCAGCACTCCCGCGGCCTGTTCGCCACCCATCACCCCGATTCGATGGGTCGGCCAGGAAAAGACGAAGCGAGGATCGTACGCCCGGCCGCACATCGCGTAGTTTCCCGCGCCGTAACTGGCGCCAATCATCACCGTGATCTTCGGCACCTGGGCGACGGCCACCGCAGCCACCATCTTCGCGCCATCCCGCGCGACCCCCTCCTGCTCATAGCGGCGACCGACGATGAAACCGGTAATGTTCTGAAAGAAGAGGAGTGGAATGCGTTGCTGTGAACACAGCATCACGAAGTGGGCGCCCTTTCTCGCAG
>JBBQPB010000218.1:0-4273 GCA_038331435.1 Thermomicrobiales bacterium
GCAACCGAAGAAGTGCTACACCTGCGCGACGAAGCCCGGTCCTACGCCGACTTCGATTCCGCCGCACCGCTCACCGAGCATACGCGCAAACAAGCGGTCCACAATTCCCTTTCCCGGTCACGCCGCCGCCGGCCAATCGAACAGCAACCCTAACAATTACTGGGGCAGCCGACCCACAAACAAAAGCCCCCTCCGTCAGCCGATCTCGGTGGAAAGAGGGGGCTTTTGGGAACACCAAGGCAACAACTACCGCGATTCGCTCCGGCGCGCGGACAGCGCCAGGGCGGTCAGCAACACGCTCAAAGCCGCCAGCAGGGCCAGAAACTGGTGCATTGACGCGCCCGGCCAGACCCCCACGCCCGGCAGGCTAGTGGCGTCTTTCACACTCGAGACCGCTTGCGCGTCGACATCTTCGATCACTAACGAGGTGTAGGAAATCCCGGAGAACGAGCTGCCGTACAGGGCGCCTTCATCTCCGACCAGCTCATCGGTGACCAATCCGCCGGAGATACCAGCGGTACTGGTTCCGCTTGTACCTCCGGCGCCTCCCGAGCTCGACAAAACCCCTTCGTCCACCATTGCGGTGCCCGCACCGTATTTGACGATCACACGGGTAACCGTATCTGGTGCGATTCCAAAGGTCGTGCTCTGCCCGGTCAGTTGCTCGCTGAGTGTGTGGAGCGTTCCACTTGTGGCGGGAATGTTCTGGATCGATTCGACACCATCGCGCCCGAGTTTGAGCGCAGGCAATGACTCTCCGTTGGCAAAGGTGATGAGAATGGAGGCATCACCCGCGAAGCAGCTCGAGCCGCCCAGATCGGAAGCGGAAGCGGAGGCTCCCGGCGCGAGCGCTATCACCGACGTGCCACTGGAGGTGAGGCAATAAAGCGCCACCACCGTGAGCGTGCCGTTCCCGGCAGTCGAACCGGTCGGTTCAGTGACAGTCGCCGTGGCAGTGGGCACTATCGACGCTGCGGTCGACGTGTTCGTGGCTGCCGGAACGGTCGGAGTTCGGGTTGGCGTGCTCGACGCGGCTGGCTGGCTCGCTGTCGAGGTTACGGTCGCCGTGCGGGTGACTGTCGCACTTGGTGGTACCGGGGTTTTCGTTTTCGTCGCGGTTGCGCTGGGCAACGGCGTGGGAGTCTGTTCCGGGACTTGCTCGATGCTGAAGAGGTGGACCGTCACGTCACCGTCGTACGAGGTGTCCAGGGCGACCGTCCCAGTCGTCGCATCGATCCCGGTAATCGCGCTGGCATCTGAACTGTTGGCGCCACCAAATGCGTACCCTGCCGGGGCGTAATCCTGGGTGACCGTGACATAGCCCTGCGCTGTTTGATCGAAGCGGTAGATTGGTGCATCGACGCAGGCATTGTCGCCGCTGTTTCCGTTCCAATCGCCGAGATCCGATTCGCAGATCACCGTCGGATCGAAGATAGCCGAATCGAGTCCGCGGGCGCCCCAGTTGCCATCGGCCACAGTGACACCGAAGTCCGCGCTGCCTCCCTCGGACATACGTGCTACCGCCGGGCACGTCAGCACCTGGGCGGCCAGACTACCAAGCGCGTTCAGGTCGTCGGTCGAGGCAACGTCGCTGCCACAGAGATGCATGACCACGTTCACGCGCGGAGGATTCAGATAGAAGAGATGGATCACCGGATTTTCGGTGCCCCGCAAACTGGTGTCGAGTCCCAGATACCAGGCGGCGGGATCGGAGCTGGTGATGATGCCGGCGTCGGCATCGCTTCCGGCTTCTGGAGCGACATAACGCATCAGATCGGGCACGGAGCTCAGGGTGACCGTGACTGGTCCTTCGGATACCTGGAAAGAAAAGCCCGAGTTGCTGACGCAGCGGTCATTGGTGGGATCGTTGTCGAGCGCGCCCACGGTGCTCTCACAGAAAGCGTCGGGCACGAACGCGCCGTTCCCGGTGAGCGACTGCGGGTCGCCGGTTGCAGGAGTCAATGAAAAATCGAAATACTGCTCGCCGCCGTTGACGGTGCCTCCGGGTGACGGATACCCGGGAAGCGTCAGAGCTGGACAGGCATTCAGCCGGTCGGTCAAGCCGCCAAGCGCCCAGAGCTGGTCGACGGATTGCACCTCTGGTTCGCAGGAGTGCGCGACGATGGTTAGCCCGCTGGTGACCGCTTCCGCCGCCGCCGCAACGGTTGGTTCCGCGGTCGGTTCGGCTGCTGGAGCGACGAGCGCAACGATGACGATCTGGGTTGCGCCATCGGCAACAATTTCGACATCGCGCGAAGCACCGGTAATTGGGTCATAGAGGTTGTGAAAGCCAGCCTCCAATTGCAGTTCGAGGTAGGGAGCAACTGGGCCGTAGTCGATGCCGTCGACCAACAGCGCTGCGTTCGCATCGAGGCATTCGCCCTGCGGAACATATTCGGTTGCCAGCAATATAGAAACTGTGCCGGGGTCGCCACCGGCGTCACAGCTCACCGCCGATAGCTGGAGCCACCCACTGGCAGGAGCTTCCTGCTCTGGCGGTGGCGTGCCTTCTTCGCTGATCGTTTCCTCGCCTTGCGCCAGCGACGGAAGCGCGTTGCCGCCGATCAGGTAAAGCCCAATGGCAAGCGCGAATGCGAATCGAAAAAGAGAAAACCGAGGCATGACCGCAAAACTCCAGGCACCGGCGATTCGCCCGGTCTCGCGTCAATTGTACTGGTCAGGCACTTTCCGTCGTCCCGACCGAAGCGGAGAGACTTCTCGATCCCCGGGAAGGCGTGCATCGATTCCTACAGTCGCCGGCATCAAAAGGAGTTTGAACCAGCGGCCCTAACCCTGAGTTCACCATCGACAGGAGGATTCGGTTAAACGTCCTCGCCGGAAGATTCCACCACCGCGTCGTCCCGCGGATCCTCGTCGAGAATCTCGATCCCAGTCGTCGCCACCGCGTCACGCAAGGCCCCGACATAGCGCCATGGAAGCTCCCAATACTTCGACGCGGCCACAACGCTCTCCGGATCCCCGGCCAGCAGCTCTCCGGCATCGAAGAATGCTTCGACTGCATCGCCAAGATCCGTGGTGGATTGGACCGGCACCCCAGTTGCCGAGGCATCCGGCAATGCGATCAGCACGCCCCAGATCGCCGGCGTATCGAGCGATTGAAATGCGGCCGGACGAGACACATCGTTGGCATCGATGCGCGCTCGGGCGACGAATTGCGCCCCCGGCCAGCGGGCGTTGACGCGGTCGGGCCACATCGCTTCACCGGTGAGAATCTGAACTGTTCCGCCGCGCTCGCTCATGCCTGCTCCGTTTGGATCGAATCGTCGACCGAGAGTTTACCGTCGAAACCCGGTCAGCGGTGGATCGAGATCGAGCCCTCGCACCATGCCTAGCACACCAAACCGCCCCAGACCGCCCGGCTCGATCAGGCGAAAGATAGCTGCCTTGGCGGAGAGATAGTCCTCGGTGGTAAGACCCGGTTCCTGCTGCAAATCGACCAGAAACATCCCCATGCTGAGTTGCGAGAGGAAATCCCCCTGGTTGGTAAAGCCGGCGGGGACCAATCCGGCGCGGACACCGGCGCGTTCGAGTGCGGTGAAGTCGACATGCGTAGTCAGGTCGACCGAGCCGGGATCGAGGAATGGATCGTCGGTCACCTGCTGGTTGCGATAGGCACGCAGAGTTCCGTCCAGGCGATGTGCCGAGTAAAGCTTTTCGGCTGGATAGCCGTAGTCGATGATGAGCGCCAGTCCGCGTTCCAGGTGCGTTGCGGCCGTTGTGAACCAGGTCGCCGCTGCGGGGCAGACTTCGAGCATTGCCCCATCCGGCAAGGTTCTGGCGATGGCTTCGATCTCGGGCAACGATGCGACCTCGGCTGACCGGTTCTTTTCAACCCATCCGAACCCGTCGTCGTCCGTGGTCACAAAACACTCGCGGAGCTGCCCATCTCGTACGATCAGCCGGTGGGCCGGAAAGGCATCGGCGACCTCGTTTCCCAGCAGCACACCGGTGAACGGTGGCAGGAGATCGAATGGGTCGGCAATTCGTATCGTGGCGGCCAGCCCGGCTTCCGTCATGGCCGCCAGCGCCTCGCCGCGGCGATGGGCGTTCGATTCCACCAATCGGTAAGTGAGATTGTCGATCGCTTCCGGCGCGTCGTGCGTGATGCCGGCCAGAATGTCATAGGCGAGCACCCCGGTGCCGGCCCCGTACTCGCGAATCTCCCAGGAATCCGGCTGCCCGAGTCGATCCCACACTTCGATGAGTTGCCGTGCCACCGTCAACCCGAAGTAGGGTGATGCCTCTGGCGACG
>JBBQPB010000219.1:0-4272 GCA_038331435.1 Thermomicrobiales bacterium
ACATACAAGGAGAACATGTACTCCCCGATGTCGATCGAGGACGTCGACTACTACCTGAAGCCGATGAATTGTCCCGGTCACATCATGATCTACAAGAGCAACGTGCGATCGTACCGGGAGCTTCCGGTTCGGTATGCCGAGCTGGGCACGGTCTATCGTTACGAGCGATCCGGCACGCTCCACGGCATGCTGCGGGTGCGCGGATTCACGCAAGACGACGCGCACATCTTCTGCATGCCAGATCAAGTGATCGACGAGGTCGAAGGCGTGATCGACCTGGCCGAGCACATGGCCAGCGTGTTCGGATACGAGTTCAAAACCTATCTGGCGACCCGGCCGGAGAAGGCCATCGGCGACGACGAGGTGTGGGATCTGGCGATCGAGCGCCTTAAGACGGCCATGGATCGGCGCGGATTGAGCTACAAGATCGACGAAGGTGGCGGCGCCTTCTACGGCCCGAAGATCGACATCAAATGGGTGGATGCGCTCGGCCGCGAGTGGACAGGTCCCACGATCCAGGTCGACTTCAATCTGCCCGAACGGTTCGATGTCAACTACATCGGTGAGGATGGCGAGCGCCATCGCGCCGTCATGATTCACCGCACGCTCCTCGGTTCCATGGAGCGCTTCGTCGGTGGTCTGGTCGAGCACTATGCTGGTGCGTTTCCAATGTGGCTCGCGCCCACCCAGGCCGCGCTCATTCCGATCACCGGAGACCAGATCGACTACGCCAACGAAGTCGCGCAAAAGCTGAAGGACGCGGGTATCCGTACCTTCGTCGATGACGGACGCGACCGGATGCAGGCGAAAATCCGAAACGCGCAGCTCAAGAAAATCCCATTCATGCTCGTCATTGGCAAGCGTGAAGCCGAAGCCGGAGCAGTCGCGATACGATTGCGCACTGGCGAAGACCTTGGCGCCGTACCGGTCGATCAGGTGATCGCCATGATGCAAGAGCTGAACGCCAGCCGGGCAATCGAGCTGTCACCCAAGACGGACGCCTGATTGCGAACCCGCTCCGAGGAGGAACCCGAATGAGCAAGAAACGAGTCGCGGTCGTGATCGCGCAGAACTTCGAGGATTCAGAGGTCATCGACCCGGTAGCCGCGATCGAAGCGGCGGGCGGCGAGACCGTGCTGATTGGCGTCGAACTGGGCGAAGTCACTGGGAAGAAGGGCGCGACCCTTTCAGTCGACACCACGTTCGATGCACTGGAAACCGACGCGATCGACCAGTTCGATCTCTTGCTCATCCCCGGCGGCGGTGCCCCCGAGAATTTGCGAATCGTCGATTCCGCCGTGGAGTTCACCAGGAAGTTCGTCGAATCTGGCAAACCCGTTGCCTCGATCTGTCACGGACCGCAGCTGCTGATCTCTGCCAAAGTCCTGAGGGGCCGGCGATCGACCGCAGTCAACAAGATACGGGACGACATCACGAATGCCGGCGGAATTTACGAAGATGCGCCACTCGTGATCGATGGCAATCTAATCTCATCGCGCACACCGCGCGACATGGAGATATTCAACCAAGCAATTGTTGATGCGTTGGGAGCGGCAGTACCAGCATGAAGTTGTTGCGAGAGCGGGACAAACCCGATCAAGGCGATACCGAAGTGACCACGTCTCCGGCCATCGACCGGCTGAACTCCGCCAAAGCGTGGATCTTTGATATGGACGGCGTCCTCTACCGAGGCAATGCGCCTCTGCCGGGAACGGGAGATCTGTTCGCCACACTGATGCTGCGCAACATACCCTTCCGACTCGCGACCAATAACTCCACCCTGACACCAGATCAATATGTCAAAAAGCTCGAAAAGATGGATCTCGACGTCCCGGCAGAGTGGATCGTGACTTCAGGGGTTGCGACGCGCGAGTACCTGTTGACGCGCTTCCCGAAGGGGTCTGCGATCTATGTGGTTGGTGAACCCGCATTATTCGAACAGCTCTTCCTCACCGACGATTTGGTACAAGCCAATGGCACCGACCTTCAGGCAGCCGCGGTGGTGGCTGGGCTCGACCGCGAGTTCACCTACGACAAGCTATCCGGAGCGCACAACCAGATTCAGAATGGCGCCACATTTATCGCGACGAATTCCGATGTCACCCTACCCACCGAGCATGGTCTGGAACCGGGATGCGGTTCGATCCTCGCGGCCATCGCCGCGTCGACTGGTGTGACTCCCGCCATCGTGGGAAAACCGGAAACCCTGCTTTTCGACATGATCTCTCGCCAGCTCGATGTGCGGCCCTCCGATATCGTCTCGGTTGGTGACCGGCTGGATACGGACATCGTGGCGGGGAGCCGGGCCGGAACACTGGCGATTCTCGTGCTCACCGGCGTTTCGACTCGCGCCGACATCACGCACGCTGAAGCGCGCCCGGATCTGGTCTTCACCGATTTGAACGCGGTCTTGGCTACGATTCAGTCACCGGTGAACTAGCCATGCGACTCACGAAAGACATTTGCCTGGTGGGTGGTGGGAACTCCGGATTTGGGCTTTCTGCCGCGCTCGACTGTCATATTTATGTCATCGACGGCGGGTCGGAGGCGGCCATCGTCGATGCCGGAATGGGTGGGGAATACGGCGCGACCGAGCAAATTCTGAGCAACATCGACGAAGCAGGCGTCGACACCAACAAGATCAGCTCGCTTCTGCTCACGCACTACCATGCCGACCACGCGGGCGGCGCTGCCGACCTCCGGGACCGTCTCGGTGTCGAGGTTTTCGGCTCACCACTAACCGTTGCCACACTCGCGATTGGCGACGAAGAGCAGATCAGCCTGCCGTTTGCCAAGCAAGCGGGATTTTATCCTGCGGATTATGTCTTCGAGCCGTGCCCCGGGCGTGGAACGCTCACCGAGGGAGCGTCTTTCCCGGTTGGCGATCTGACGGTCACCGTTTACGAAACGCCTGGGCATTGTGATGGGCATGTGTCGCTGCTCGTTACCGGGGGCGACCGCACCTATCTATTAGGCGGCGATCTGGTCTTTTACGGCGGCACCATCATCGCTCAGAACATTCACGATTGTTCGATCCAGAATTACTCGGCCAGTACGTTGAAAATGGCCGAGGTGGAATTCGATGCGTTGCTGCCAGGGCATCTCTGTATCTCGTTGACCAATGGAAAGCGCCATATCGATCAGGCGGCTGCTCAATTCAGGCAACTCATGATTCCACGGAACGCGGTATAGCGGCGCCTGCGGGCTCTTGCTCCGTATCTGATCAGTCCGTTTTGAGACGTGTGAGATTCAGTTCGGCGGAGGAATGTGCGCACGTCCTTCGGCGGCGATCGATTCGCCGGCTCGCATTTCGGCCGTCAAGCCGTCGACCCGGGCGAACTCTTCCAACTCATGCCCAAGCTCTTCGAGTTCCTGACCGCCGGCCATCATTTCGACGACCTGCTCCCGCGTAACGTCCTTCTTCTCGAATGTGCCGTAACTCGTACCCCGATTCAGAATGGTGAATCGATCCGCGATCGGATAGGCATGATGCACGTTGTGCGTGATGAAGATCACCGCGATTCCGCGCGACCGTGCTTGCGCAATGTAGCGCAGCACCACCCCAGCTTCTTTCACGCCGAGCGCCGCGGTCGGCTCGTCCAAAATCAAAACCTTCGCGCCGTTGTAGACCGCGCGGGCAATGGCCACCGACTGCCGCTCCCCGCCGGAAAGCGTACCAACCGCCTGCTGCGTGTCGCGTACGTTGATCCCCATCTTGGCGAGCTCGTCACGGGTTACCTGATCGGCAAACTTCAGATCGAACCGCTTGAACGGTCCCCACCCCTTGGTCGGTTCGGTACCAAGAAAAAAGTTCCGCGAGATGCTCATGAGGGGAATCATGGCGAGGTCCTGGTAGACAGTCGCAATGCCCGAATTGAGCGCGTCACGCGGCGAAGAGAATCGCACAGGATTCCCTTCGAAGAGATACTCGCCCCGATCCGGCGCGAAAACGCCGGAAATGATTTTGATGAGGGTCGACTTGCCGGCGCCATTGTCCCCGAGGAGACAATGCACCTCTCCGTAGTCCGCCGAAATTGAGACGTGTTCGAGCGCGACGATTGACCCGAAGTATTTGCTGATATCGCGGAGCTCGACCGCAGGAGTGGCTTCCGTCATCGTGCCAGCACCGCCCGTGAACGAACGAAGCGGTTGATAAGGACAGCAGAGAGGAGCATGCCGCCGAGTACGAACTGGAACCAGTCAGCGTCGATGCCAGCAAAGATGATGCCTTGCTGCACCATGCCAAAGATCAGCGCCCCGAGCGCCGCTCCA
>JBBQPB010000220.1:0-4251 GCA_038331435.1 Thermomicrobiales bacterium
CATGACGACCGACCTCGAAATGCAGCTCAAAGCCAAGTACGACGAGCTCGCTAGCGGCGCCATTTCGTATTCCGACTTCACCCTCTGGTTCGAGCAGCAGCAATGGCCATCGAGTGAGCAGACCGATCGCATGTTCGAATCGGTCGAGCTAACTGACGCGCATCTCAAGAACGCCGGATCGACACCCGACGATCTCAGCAGAGATCAGCTCAACAAGATCGGTGACTATCTGCATGGGCGCACTGATGCGAAGCCAGCCGCGCTTGGTGACAAAGGCATGAGCCAGGACGAGTTGCGGCACGCCTACGAGGAAAAGCACGAAGAGGGCACGTACTAGATCCCAGGTGGAGCGCGTCTTTCTGGACTACTCATCGTCCGATCCTGGCGCTTCGAACATTGGCGTCAGAATGGTGGGAAAGACGCGCCTCCCGTACTGCTCGATGATGATCGCCTGCGTGGGGCATGCCCTTGCTCCGGCGAAGAGCTGTTGCAGAGTTGCGCCGTCGAAATCGACCAGCTCCGCAATCTGCGTTTCCTCATCTATGACATAGATCCCCGGTGCAGCGGTGGTGCACTTCGCGTTCGAGATACACCGCTTTGGGTCGATCCAGACGTTAATTCCTTGTTTCGCGTTTTCTTGATCGCTCATCAGTTAAGATCGTCCTTGTCGTGTTCGTCGTCAGTGGTCGCTCGGTCGGTAAGCTGCCTGGTCGAAGTTGATTGCATTGTCCGCACTGCTTGCTCGCGATGGACAACGATCTGCGGGTAGGGAATTTCGATGCCAGCAGCCGCAAATGCGTCCATCAAGCGTAATCGGAACTCCCCTTCCACCGCACCGCCCTTTCCAGGTTTCGTCTCTCCGTTCACCTTGATGACGATACCCTTGTCGCTCAGCTCCTGAATGCGCGAGGCATGCATCGGTACGAGCAGAAACTCGCTCCACGGCACTTCTGCAGCGATCTCGGCTCCAATTCGATCGATGATTCCGAACACCAGGCTCACATCCGTCCCATATCCGACCGTCACCACCTGGTTGATCTTGTTGAATTCTTTTGATTTATTCGAAGCGACTCGAATTTCGCCATTGGGAATGTGATGGACAGTTCCGTCCCCATCGCGGAGCACCGTAAGTCGAAGCCGCATATCCTCGACGGTTCCAGAAATCTTGTTGATCTCGACCGAGTCTCCCACGCGATATTGATCCTCGGTGAGAATCAGGATCCCCGAGAGATAGTCGCGCACAAGATACTGGGCTCCAAAACCAATCGCGATGGAGAGAAGCGAAACACTGGTAAGAATCGCCCCCAGGTTCACTCCCAGGCTGCCCAGCATCAGAATAACTGCCAACAAACCCCAAATGGCGCGGGCTGCCGTCAACAAAACGCGCGTGATCGATTCCGTGCGCGTATCGTCAGACCCTGCGTAGTCCCAGCCGCGCATAAGGTATTTGCGTCGTTCTACCGCGCGGCGAATAACCCACTCGGTCAGACGCAGACCGATTCCAAGGAACGCAAAGAGCACAACGAAGGAGAAGACTCCGTCCAGGACAGAGAACAACACGTTTTGCACGCTATCGAACGTAAACTCCACAGTCACCTACCGGAATTCTCCCGCTGAACAGCCACCTCGTTGCGTCGTAGCAATTGCACAGTATGCGGTAGACATGATGCGACTCCGCCTCAACAGCGGTGGCCAGCATCGCGATGGACGAGGACGAAACCCTCCCATCCCGTTCGTGACGTGATTGAGTCTGTTCCGTTCGCGAGCCGTTACAATTTCTCCAGGTTCACATCTGAGCACCGGAGGCGGGATTCCGCACTTCTCCGGAGCAATTTCCCGGAGGACACGCACAGCATGGTTCTACGCAAGTACATGGGCGCCCCGGTCAAACGGCGCGAGGATCCGCGGCTCATCACGGGTTCGTCAGTTTATGTCGATGATCTCCAGCTAACCGGTATGGTGCACATCGCTTTCGTTCGGAGCATATACGCCCACGCGAACATCAAAGGCATCGATACGTCTGAAGCGCTTTCAATGCCGGGTGTCATCGCGGTGATGACGTCCGCAGACCTGGAAAACGTGCTTCCCAGCAAGTATGTGGCAACTGGTGGCGATGACGGGCCTTCCGCCGAAGGAGGTCCAGCTGAGCCAGGCCAAATCCCCGTCCCGTCTGTCGAACCGTTGGCTCGATCGAAGGTCCGGTATATCGGCGAACCGATTGTGGCGGTTATTGCTGAGTCTCGTGCGCTGGCTGACGATGCAGCCGAGCTTGTGGTTGTCGACTACGAACCGCTCGAGGTGTATGTCGATCCATACGCGGCGCGCGCAGATGGCGCGATTCGTCTTTACAACACGAATCCCAACAATGTTGGTGTGAAGTACGAAACCGTCCACGGCGATGTCGACGCAGCGCTGGCTGCGTCACCCATCCGAATCAAGGAACGCATCAAGGCCGCGCGCTGCCATCCGGTTCCCCTGGAACCGCGGGGGATTGTCGCCACACCCGATCCGGTTACCCGCGGCGTGACCATTTGGGTGTCGAATCAAGGCCCGCATGGCTATCGCAACGAAGTCGCGCGCACGTTTGGATTGGCCCAAAATCAGGTTCGCGTCATTGCCCCCGAGGTCGGCGGCGGCTTTGGCGCCAAGTTCGGTGTTTACCCTGAGGATTGGACGATCATTGCGGCTTCGATAAAGCTCAACCGTCCAGTCAAGTGGATCGAAACCAGGAGTGAGCATTTTCTCTCCACAAATCACGGGCGCAATCAGATCGCCGATTTCGAAGCCGGCTGTGATCAAAATGGCAAGATCACGGCACTGCGCGCACGAGTTTGCCTCGATCTGGGCGCCTATCCCAAAGGGCTCGGCCTGGCGTGGTCGACCTGGGTAATGTCAACCGGTCCCTACAACATTCCGAATCTCGACTACGTCGTTGAAGGTGTCTTCACCAACACCATGGCAAATGGCGCGTATCGCGGCGCCGGTCGCCCCGAAGCGGCTTTTTATCTCGAGCGAGTGATGGATTTACTGGCCAACGCGGGTGGCCTCGAGCCGCAGCAGCTGCGCCGGGCGAATTTCCTGCAACCGGATCAGTTCCCGTATACCACCCTCTCAGGCGAACGCTACGACACCGGCGAATACGAGAAGCCGCTCGACAAAGCCTTGGAGCGCAGCGATTACGCCAACTTGCGCAAAGAGCAGGCAGAGCTACGCAAGCAGGGTCGCTACATTGGCATCGGGCTGGGATCCTACGTGGAAATCTGCGGATTCGGCCCATGGGAAAGCTCGACCGTTCGCGTCGAGCCGAGTGGCGACGTCACCCTCTTCACTGGAATCTCACCGCATGGTCAGGGTCAGGAAACGACCTTTGCGCAAATGGCGGCGGATTTCATCGGTGCTGATTTCGAGAAGGTCATCCTGCACCATGGCGACACCGGCAATACGCCCCAGGGCAACGGTACCGGCGGCAGCCGCGGTTTGGCAGTTGGCGGCGCGGCCCTCGTGCTCTCGCTCAACAAGATCAAAGAAAAAGCCATCCAGATTGCCGCGAACAACCTCGAGGCATCGTTCGATGATATCGAGCTGGTCGATGGCAAGTACCAGGTCAAGGGCGTGCCGTCACGCGGGTTGACACTGGGAGAAGTCTCCAGGATCGCTTACGGTGGAAAACTCCCGGACGGGATGGAGTCAGGTCTGGAAACGACCAATTTCTTCAGCCCGGAAGATGAGACCTTCCCCTTCGGCACCCACATTGCCGTGGTGGAGGTATTTCCGGAAACCGGTGAAGTGAAGCTCATCAAGTATGTTTCGGTGGACGATATCGGAAACATCATTAGCCCAACGCTCGTCACTGGTCAGGTCCATGGCGGTCTGGCTCAGGGTATCGGATTGGCCCTTTGGGAAGAAGTTCACTACGACACCAACGGCGAAATTTTGACCGGCACGCTCAACGACTATGTAATGCCGAAGGCCGAAGGTTTCCCGATGTTCGAGACCTACCACACCACGACCACGACACCGATCAATCCCCTTGGCGCCAAGGGAATCGGAGAAGCAGCCACGATCGGTGCTACTCCCACAGCTAGTAACGCAGTTATGGATGCGTTGGAGCCATGGGGGATCACTCATCTCGACTTGCCGTTCACACCAGAAAAGGTATGGCGCGCAATTACCGAGGCGTCGTCCAACGGGAAAGCGACGGCCTGACCTTCTCCCGCATGACAATGAAAATGGCGCAGCTGGATCCAGCTG
>JBBQPB010000221.1:0-4213 GCA_038331435.1 Thermomicrobiales bacterium
GACGATCAGTTCGTCGGGGAGATCGGCGATGCGATGCGTCAATGTCTGGAAGAGTTGCCGCGCCAGTTGGCTGGTATGCGCGTCGCCGAGCAAATCGGGACGGCCAACCTCCCCTGCGAAGATCAGATCCCCGCTGAACATGGCCTTTGGCTCGTCACTGGAGGATGGATCGAAGAGCAGGAATATGAGATGTTCTGGCGTATGTCCCGGTGTCCAGCGAGCCTCCAGGATCAGATTGCCGACGGGGACGCGATTCCCGTCCTGAAGTGGATGGTGATCGAACTCCTGATCGCCAAGCCGGCTGGCAAAAATCGGTGCGCCGGTGGCGTGCTGCAGCTCGAGCGCTCCCGAGACGAAGTCGGCATGGACGTGGGTTTCCAGAATGGCGCTGATATGGAAGTTTCGCTCGGCAGCCCAGTCAAGATAGACCTGCACATCGCGACGCGGATCGATAACGGCGACCTCTCCGCTCGATTCGTCGGCAATGAGATAGGCCACCTGGGCCAGCCCGGGAGTGAAAACACGATCGATGATCATCAGTGACTTGCCTTCCTCGCTAGCTGCGGACCAGGGCGCGCACAGCCTGCTGAATTGCCTTATCTGGAGAGCCGAACTCGTCCGGGTTCTGTATACAGCGTCGCAGATAAGCCTCTAACAGCTCACCGTTCAAGCTACTGACCGCCGCGCGAATGGCGGCGATCTGGGTAAGAATGTCGCCACATTCGCGTCCGTCATCGACCATCTTCTGCACGCCGCGCGCCTGTCCCTCGATACGCTTGAGCCGCTGAACGATGTCGTCTCGTTCTGTGGCGGACAGGTTGGAGATGCTTGCCATCGGGTTCTCTCCCAATTGTCGTTCAGGGAACCGGGGCGGATCGGTTCGCAACAGTCTGATAATACCCTACCGGGGTACCCTAGTCAATCGACGGAGATGGGCCGCTCCGTCACGAACATGCGATGATCCCGCCTGAGTGCATAGTGCTCCCACCTTCGGTTCCTGAGAAGGAGTTGCAAATCAGTGAAGATCGTTCGCGCCGACGCATTTCTTGTCGATCTCGAAGCGGAGGTCGTTCGTTTCGATGCCATTCAGCAATTCACCAAGCAGGAGACGATCTTCGTTCAACTCGAAACCGACGACGGATTCGTCGGAACTGGCTACTCCTACACGATCGGGACCGGTGGAAATGCGACGATCGCCCTGTTGCGAGTTGACCTGCTCCCACGCCTGATTGGTGAAGACGCGCGCATGGTCGAGGCGCTCTGGAACAAGCTCTTTTGGGCAACGCATGGCACCGCGGTTGGCGCGATCACCAGTCTCGCACTGGCAGCTGTGGATACCGCCCTCTGGGATATCCGCTGTAAGGCGGCTGGACAACCACTCTGGCTCCTCGCCGGTGGATATCGCGAGCGCGTTCCGCTCTATGACACCGAGGGCGGCTGGCTCAATATCGAGATCGACGATATCGTGGCCGAAGCGAAGAACTCAGTCGCAAAAGGCTGGCCCGGGGTCAAGATCAAGGTCGGCAAACCGAATCCGATGGAAGATGTCGCCCGCCTGACCGCGGTGCGCGAGGCTATCGGGCCGGATATCGATCTGATGGTAGACGCCAACCAGTCATTCACGTTCGCTGAAGCCAAAAAGCGCGCGCATCTGTTCGAGCCGTTGAATCTCTTCTGGTTCGAGGAACCGATGCCCGCCGAAGACATGACCGGGCATGTCGCGCTCTCCCGCTCGACCACAACGCCGGTTGCGGTCGGCGAAAGTATCTACTCGCTCAGCCACTTCCGGGAATACCTGGCAGCGGGCGCGTGCGGAATCGTACAAGTCGATGTCGCACGCATCGGCGGGATCACGCCCTGGTTGAAGACGGCTCATCTGGCCGAGTCGTTCAACGTCAAGGTGGCGCCGCACTTCCTGATGGAGCTGCACGTCAGTTTGGCTGCGGCGGTGCCTAACGCGCTTTATGTCGAGTACATTCCGCAGCTTTCACGCCTGACCAGCCACGGCATGGAAATCGCCGATGGGCACGCGGTTGCCCCGAGTGAACCGGGTATCGGTATCGCCTGGGACTTCGACGCAATCGAAAACTTGCGCGTGGCGTAACGAGCTCTGGAACCGGAAAACATCGTAGTGCAGGACGGTTTCCGTCATGTCGCATCGTTTCGGCCAACAGCAGGACAGGGACGTCGTGCCCTACGCCCAGGGAACTACCGGAAAATATTCTTCAGGAAGAAGATCACGTTGGCCGGGCGTTCGGCCAGGCGGCGCATGAGGTAGAAGTACCACTGTGGACCGTGTGGGGTGGCGATGAGCACGGTATAGCCGCGCTCCACGAGATCCTTCTGCAAATTGGTGGCGATACCGTAGAGCATCTGGAACTCGAACTTGTCGCGACCGATCCCATTTTTGTTGGTGTACTCGATAACCGCATCGATGATGCGGCTATCGTGGGTGGCGATACCGGTGTAGACATTGTTGGCCAGCATGTCTTTGGCGATCATCAGGTAGCGCGCGTCGACATCGGTCTTCCTTGGATACGCAATCGTGGGGGACTCGAGATAGGCGCCCTTCACGATGCGCAGGTTGGGGTGATAGGGGATCAGCCCCTCGTAGTCCTTGCCGGTGCGATAGAGATAGGACTGGAGCACGGTGCCGACATTGTCATGCCCGGCATCGCGCAATCGCTTATAGATGCGCAGGGTGACATCGACCAGTGGCGAGTCTTCCATATCGATGCGGACGAAATTACCCCTGGATTTGGCATGGGTCACCAGCCGCTCGATATTGGTGAATGCCAACTCCTCATCGATGTTGAGACCCATCTGAGTCAGCTTGACCGCCAGATTGCAGGCAATCCCATCCCGTTCGATCTTGTCGAGAATGGCAATATAGTCGTCGGTTACCTGGTTGGCGAGTCCACGATCGGTGATGGCTTCGCCCAGGATCGTGGTGTTGCATGTGAAGCCATCGCGGTTGAGCTGCTTGAGCTTGGGCGCACACTCCTCGAACGATTCGCCGGCGACAAAACGTGACGCGCCCAGTCCCATCCCATAGGTGTTGACGATGCTCGACACCAACGGATTGTGGGTCGCAATCAGGATGAGCTTGCGGAAATATGGATTGAGATCGAACGCCATCGTGGTCACACTTTCTCGTCGGTCGCCAGCGTCATGTGGGCGGAGATCCCCTCGGTCGACAGAGGAACTATGCAGCGCGCCGTTGCGCTGGAATTCTAGCCGACCGAGGTACTCACCGATCGTAGGAGAGGCGAATTACCCCGCCAGTATGTCCGCCATCGAATACATGCCCGCAGGTTGGTGAACGAGCCATTCGGCGGCACGAATGGCGCCTTCGGCAAACGTGCGGCGGCTAAGAGCGCGATGGCTGATGCGGATCTCTTCACCGTCGGTGGCGAACAGGATGGTGTGTTCTCCACTGTTGCCGCCCCCACGCAGCGAATGGATGCCGATCTCGCCGGGTTGTCGTGGGGCGATGCCCTCTCGCCCATGCACGATCCGCTGCTCTTCAAGCTCACCGCGAGCGCGGATGACCACTTCCGCCAGCGCTTCGGCCGTGCCAGAGGGCGCGTCCTTCTTGCCACGGTGATGGGTCTCGACGATCTCCACATCGGCTTCTGGCAGTGCGGCCAACAACCGCGGCAGCAGATCGAGCAGGGCGGCAATGCCAGGGCTGAGATTCCGGGCATAGAGCACGGGAACCTGGCGCGCGGCCGATTCCAGCGCAGCATGGCCTACTTCTCCCAGCCCCGTGACTCCGCAAACTAGCGGTGTACCCGCTTGCCGGGCAGCGCCAGCGACCCAGGGTGTCGCAGTAGGGGCAGAAACATCGATCAGCACATCGACTGACTCTGCCAGCGATTCCGCGTCGATGAAGAGCGGGACGGCGGAGTCTCGCTCCATTGCCAGGGACCCGGGGCGGACCAATCCACCCCGGATCCCGACGCCATCCCGGCCCTGGGCCGCCGCCACGATTTCTCGACCCATGCGACCACTCGCGCCTACAATGCCGATGCGCACCATATCGATCTCCACCGCACGAAGTAACCGGCTCACGTAGACCATTGGACAACTATCCTTCCTGACAACCGGGCCAACCAGCTAGTCAGCCGCCATGGCCTGCGTGACCGATGTCCAGGGCGTGACCGCTTGCGCGACGGTGCGGTACTGGCTCTCGTTGAGCTGCGTGAGCGGG
>JBBQPB010000222.1:0-4176 GCA_038331435.1 Thermomicrobiales bacterium
GGCTCCAACCCAACCAGTGATGCAAACCCGACGTTCACTCGTTTCCCTCCCGCTCATCGATTCGGGCGGATTCTATCCGAGTAAACCTGTGAATTTCGGAGGGAATGCAATGGTCGAATAGGTCGAGCCTCGCAGGAGCAAATCGCCAGCGGGGGTATGGGAAAGCAAATGGACCGGTTTCGGATGCGTGCCACGATGAAAAAGATCCAGTGTTTAGGTCAAGATCTAGGTGGCCAGATGAAGAAGTTCGACGGTGCCTTCGCCGGCAACTGTTCCGAAGTGGCGGTAGTCCAGTGTGACCACAGGCGCTCGTCTTCGTTCGGCGCAGGCGATCACTGCAGCGTCAGCCAGCCCAATATGCAGATTTTCATAGCGAGCGATGAGCTGCCGTACCCGAGCCCAGTCCTGCAATCCACAATCGAGTTCATAAGCGCCGGATTCGATGTCCTCGATGAAGACGATCAATGCACGCTGGCCCAAGTCACGCTCAATAAAATGCGAAATCTCAGCCAGGATCGCGACGGGGATGATCAGGCTGCCAGCGTGTAGCCGCAATGCAGTCGTAACCGCTGTATTCCATCGATCATTCGAATCGAGGAACGCGACCAGCGCAGACGTATGCAGGACTACCGATCCCGCTCCCAGTTCTCCGACAGCCATTGATCGACGTTTTCCGATTGAACTCGGCCGCTGCGCGCGATTCCCGCCGACTTTGGCCAGAGTGGAGGAGCGCCTGCTGATTCGGTGTACTGGTCGACTGCGGCGCGAATCACTTCAGCGTCTGATGTACCGGTGTTCCGAGCGATACGTTTGATTCGTTGCTTTTGCGCAGATGAAAAGTAGACCGTCGTTTTCTCCATAGCTTCCTCTTTCGGTGTCTCGAGAACGTATGGTACCACCGGTGGCAGATTGGACGTCACCTGTCGATAGCTGCAAGGCACGAGTCCGAAACGCCACCTTCCCGCCACCCGCCAGCGCGGTCGCCACCGCCGTAGCCCCGGCGCCCTCCGGAACCACCTGATTCCGCTCCGCGATCTGGCGCAGTGCCTCGGCGATCTGCGCGGCAAATCCCCCGAGCTAAGCCCGGTAGAGATTTTGGGCGAAGGTTAAGGAACGATGCGGATCGTTCCCTCTCCAGCCACGACGCCAAAGTGACGATAGTCAAGCGTGGCAATGAGACCGCCATTTCGTTCTCCACACGCGATGACAGCGGCGTCGGAGAATCCAAGCGGCAGACTATCGTATTTCGAGACGAGCGAAATGATTCGGTCGAAATCGTGCTCTCCGCAATCGAGCGCGAACTTTCCTTGCGATACGTTCAAGAGAAACTCGTTGAGGATCCGTCCGCCAAGGCTGCGCTCGATGAGATAGGTCGCTTCCGAAAGCGTGGCGACAGGCAAAATGTATGGCCCTCGCGCCAGCACGAGCGCGCCCAGTACTCGTTCATGATCGGGATCGGTTTCGTCGATTGCCGTCAACAGCGCCGACGTATCGAGTGTGATCAACGCTGATGCCAATTCTCGATGAGCCAATCCTCCGATTCTGCTCCTCGAATCGTCCCTCCAGACCCCTTCCCGAAAATCGACGGAAGCTCCGCGCGGCGTCGCTCCAGATAGTCCCTGACCGCTTCTCGGAAGATTTCAGCCTCAGGGCGACCCTCCGAGCGGGCTGTGAGCTTGATCTCAGCCAGAACATCTTCTTCGAGATAGATCGTCGTTTTCTTCATTGTTCATGCCTCCTTGCCATATATGTGGCAGGGAGGCAGTATAGACGGCGATTGTGAGCCGGCAACGCTCCACAGGTTCAGGTTGGCACTAATCCGGAACCCCGCCCTCCAGCACCGTAATCAGTGTCTTCACATCGATATTGCCGCCCGACACGATGCACGCCACCTTCCCGCCACCCGCCAGCCCCGCCAGCGCGGTTGCCACCGCCGTAGCCCCGGCACCCTCCGGCACCACCCGATTTCGCTCCACGATCAAGCGCAGCGCCTCGGCGATCTGCGCGCGACTCGCCACCAGACAACCATCGACCAACTCCTGCGCCAGTGCCCACATCTCCTCGTTCACAAACGGCGAGCTGATGCCATCGACAAAGCTCGGGGTGAACGGAACATCCACCAGCTCGCCCGCCGCAAACGCCGCCGCCAGCGGGGCACCCGTATCTACCTCGCAGGCATAGACCTTGCACTCCGGTTTGAGCGCCTTGATGGTGGACGCGATCCCGATGCACAGTCCGCCCCCTCCCCAGGGAACCACCACCGCATCCACGTCTGGCAGATCCTCCAGCAGCTCGAGACCGATAACCGCGTTCCCCGCCATCACCAACGGATCGCTGTAGGGATGGATATAGACGCCGCTGCCGCCGGGATTGCTGCGATTGCGAAAGACCTCAGCCCATTCCATCACCGGCAAAATGCGCACCTCGCCCCCATAGCGCTTGACGTTGTCGATCTTGGCTTGCGGCGCCGTATCCGGCATGTACACCACCGCCGGCACATCGATCGCCCGCGCGGTGTACGCCACCCCCTGCGCCATATTCCCCGCCGAGCTCGTCCAGACGCCCTCGGCCAACCCGTCCCGTCCGGCAGCCAGAATCGCGTTCGATGCCCCGCGCAACTTGAACGACCGAATCGGCTGCAAGCATTCGAGCTTCAGGTAAATATCGGTATCGGTGTCATAATCGAAGCGAACTAAAGGAGTTCGCACCGTGATCTCGCGGGTCCGCTCGCGGGCGACACGCGCCTCATCGGGCGAAACCGGACTCCACCGAATGCCACTTTCACTGCTGGTTTTCATCGTCGAACTGTTCTCCTCTTCGTTTGTTCTTCGTGGAAGGCATGGAATCCATGGGCCTGCTGGATCGTATCGGTAAAGTACTGAAATCTGCCACCGAAAGCAGCCCGGCCAAAACGGATCCCCCCGCCAAGCCGGAAACCCCGCAGAGCACGACCACTGCTGCCAAGCCGGCCGCAGAAACCAGCAAACAGGCGGCACCCAGCACCACAGGACTTTTCGGCGGCACGAACGCAGAAACCGCTCCTGCCGCCCCCGCCGAGAAGAAGACCGCAGACACCGCTCCCAGCACTAAAGGATTGTTTGGCGGCACCGACACGGACGCCACCCCTGTCGCCGATCCCAAAGACCTCGAGAAGCCCGATGCTACCGAGGGCCTCTTCGGCGCCGCCGCAGCGCCCGCCGAAGCGCCCGCTCCCGCCGTCGAGAAGGCACCGAACAGCCGCAAGCTCCAGGCGGACGGTCCCACCAGCACCTTGCCCGAACCCGATCCGCAGGAAAAGCAGATCATGCCCGTCCACCCCAAGGTGCTCATGATCGTGCACAACCCGCCGGTGCCGTCCGAGGGGAATAAACGGCTGACCGAGATCTTCAAATGGCACGATCCCGACAAGCTTGCCAAGGGCTATATCGAAGACCTGCAGAAGGTCAGCGGCGGCTACGTCAATTACGAGATCGTCGAACGCATCGATTCCAACATCTTCCCGCCGAAAGCCGACGGCTTTTCCTATACCCCGGACGAGTACGTCAAGGTCATGCGCAAAGAAGCCAAGCCCCACGACCCGGACTGGCTCGACTACCAAAAGCGCATCGAAACCTTCGACCTGCAAAACCGCTTTCTGAACGGCGATTTCGACGAGGTCTGGGTCTTCTCCTTCCCCTACGCCGGCGAGTACGAATCGATCATGGGCGGTCCCGGCGGCTTCTGGTGCAATGCCCCGGCCATCAAAAACACCGATCGCTTCAAGCGCCGCTTCGTCATGATGGGCTTCAACATGGAACGCGGCGTCGATTGCATGCTGGAAAACTTCGGCCATCGTACCGAATCCATCATGACCGAGCTCTACAAACGCCGCGGCAAAAACAAGGACATGTGGAAACTCTTCACCCAGTACGAAAAACAGAACCCCGGCGACGCCCAATGCGGCTGGATGCACTACGCCCCCAATAGCGTCAAGGACTACGACTGGGGCAACACCACCCCCGTCACCAGCTACTGCGACGACTGGTACACCTACCCCCAGCTGCCTCACCATGGGAAAACCATGGACAACAAAACCTGGGGCGGCGGCGATATGCGCGCCCATCACCTCTGGTGGTACGAGCACATCCCCAAAACCACCGGCGAAACCGACGGCATCTCCAACAACTGGTGGGAATA
>JBBQPB010000223.1:0-4160 GCA_038331435.1 Thermomicrobiales bacterium
GCTTGTGCGCTGTTGATGCGCACGTCGATCCCGGTCGACGGATCTATCCGGAGGTCGCTGGTGAAATCCGCCTCGAAGAGCGCGTCGGCGATTCGCCCAAAATCGATCGAATCAGTTGGGAGCGATTCGACAAGCGAAGGATCGAGATTCACTGGCTGCGTTTCTCCAGTGTCCGCGGCAAACAACGCTTGCGCCTGGGCTGAGAAAAAACTGGGTTGCAATCGAAACCCTGACTCGAAGAGCGCGCAGGAAACCCGAAGTTGCACCAGTTGCGCGTCATCGTGCCATGCCAACGCCAGATCGGCCGGTTCCTCGAGCTGATCGCGCCAAACTGCATCGATCGCGGCAACATCGCTGACGCGCATGATGCCATCATCACATGGCTTTCGCGCCTCTTGGGGCAACGTCGTGGGTGCCGGGCTGCCAGGGAGCGAGGTGGCGGTTGGAATCAGCGGATTTACCGATTGACCCCGTGCGCAGCCGGTCAGGACTGCCAGCAGCAGCACTGCTCCGACCGTTCGATAACTGCAGGTAATCGTCCGGAACACACTGGCTATCGTGAGTTTGCGGTTCATCGATTTATCAGACCCCGTGCATAGCGACCGCTATGGTACTTCGGCTATCTGCGGATCGCGTCCGGTACATCCCACCCCCTCAGGTATACTCGCCCATCGAAAACAGTTGCGCTGGCGACGCAGTGGGGAATCTCACCTGCTAGCGCACTCGTGGGCATCGACGTCGTTTGACGATTCGCGACCTCCGGCGTTGCACGCGCGGAGAGGGGAGCGGTATGCGCCTGTTCAATACGCAGTCCGGTACGCTGGAAAACGTCGAGACGAGTGTCGATCCGCTCGGTCTTTACGTTTGCGGAGTGACGCCTTACGACACGACCCACGCCGGGCATGCGTTCACATACTTGACCTTTGACATCTTGATGCGCTACCTCGCCTATCTGGGTCAACCGGTGACCTACGTGCAAAACGTGACCGACATCGACGACGATATTCTCCGCAAGGCGAAAGAGCTCGGCATCGGTTGGGACGAGTTGGGCGAGCGTGAAACGCGCCGCTTCCTAAATGACATGGAAGCACTCGGCTGGCGAGAGCCCGACTATTACGTCAAGGCAACCGAGCACACACCCGAGATGGTCGATATGATCCTTCCGTTGCTCGAGCAGGGACTGGCCTACGAGGCCAACGGTTCGGTCTATTTCTCGGCAGTAGCGGATGTGGAATTCGGTAAGCTGAGCCACCTTACCCTGGCGGAAATGCTGCCGGTCGCTAATGAGCGAGGCAACGTTCCGGATGATCCTAACAAGCGCGATCCGCTCGATTTCATCCTCTGGCAAGCAGCCAAACCTGGTGAACCAACCTGGGACTCCCCCTGGGGTGCAGGACGCCCAGGCTGGCACATCGAGTGCAGCGCCATGGCCGCCCGATATCTTGGCCCGTCGTTCGCCATCCACGGTGGCGGATCGGATCTCATCTTCCCGCATCATGAATGCGAAATAGCCCAGGCGGAGAATTCAACCGGCGTCCAGCCGTTCGTGCACTACTGGGTTCACGTCGGTATGGTCGAGTATCAGGGTGAGAAGATGAGCAAGTCGCTCGGCAATCTCGTACTGGTCAGTAATGAGCTCAAACAGTATTCACCGGATGCCTTTCGACTCTATCTCTTCAGTCACCACTATCGACATCCGTGGGAATACATCGACGGCGAGATCGTGGAATGGCAGTCGGTTGCCAACGATCTGGCAATGTCATACGAACTCCCCTCCAGTGCGAATGGCGATGCCTTTGACTCTCGTGATTATCAGGATCGCTTTTTGACTGCGATGGATAACGACCTGGACACCCCCACGGCCATTGCCGCGCTGGTCGATCTAAGCGATGGGATTCGCGAAGCCCGCGCGTCGCAAAATATCGTAGATGCACAGCAAGTGCTCCGCGATCTCGGCGGGATCCTCGGGCTCTCGCTGGCCACGTAAAAGAATGTACACACGCCTTCGTTAGCACTCTCCCTTGCAGAGTGCTAACGAATCGGGTAGCCTATCTTCAGTACCAATTGGCGGGAGCCTGCGCTCCCAACGTCTTGTTCTGGAGGTATGTTCATGGCTACTGTGGCGGCTCCTGCCGACCTCAAGCTCACTCCCCTCGGCGACCGCGTCGTCGTTCAACCCCTCGGCCGCGAGGAAACCACCAAGTCCGGTATCGTCCTGCCCGACACAGCCAAGGAGAAGCCACAGCGTGGCACCGTCCTGGCCGTTGGCCAGGGCCGCCGTGACGATGACGGCGACCGCATCGAAATGGATGTCAAGGTTGGCGATCAAGTGCTCTTCGCCAAGTACGCCGGCACCGAGTTCAAGCTCGACGATGCCGACCTGCTCATCCTGGCCGAAAAAGACATTCTCGCTATCGTCGGGGCCTAAGGCCCTTTTCTGGTTACTCGCTCCTAGTTCTTGAGGTAGATTCATGGCTAAACAACTGCAATTCGATGCCCAGGCGCGGCAGTCTCTTAAAGATGGCGTCGATACTGTCGCCAATGCCGTCAAGGTCACCCTCGGTCCCAAGGGCCGAAACGTGGCTCTCGACAAGAAATACGGCGCCCCCACCGTCACCCATGACGGCGTAACGGTCGCCAAGGACATCGAGCTCGACGATCCCTTTGCCAATATGGGCGCCCAGCTCGTCAAGGAGGCTTCCTCCAAGACCAACGATGTCGCCGGTGACGGCACGACGACCGCCACCGTGCTGGCCCAGGCCATCGTGCACGAAGGCATGCGCAACATCGCCGCCGGCGCGAATGCGATGCTGCTGAAGCAAGGTCTCGAGATGGCCTCCGAAGCGGTCGTGGCCGCCATCCAGGCAGCCGCAGTCGAAGTGGCCGGCAAGGATGAGATCGCGCAGGTCGCTTCCATTTCCGCCGCTGACAAGGAAATTGGCGGTCTCATCTCCGATGTCATGGAGAAGGTCGGCAAGGACGGAGTCATCACGGTCGAGGAGTCCAAGGGACTTGCCTTCGAGGTCGAATATACCGAGGGTATGCAGTTCGATCGCGGCTACATTTCGGCCTACTTTGTGACCAACCCGGAGCGGATGGAAGCAGAGTTCGAAGAGCCCTTCATCCTTATTCACGACAAGAAGATCTCGGCCATCGCCGATATCCTGCCCACCCTGGAGCTGGTGGCGCGAGCCGGTCGCGGACTGGTCATCATCGCCGAGGATGTGGACGGCGAAGCGCTTGCCACCCTGGTGGTCAACAAGCTGCGTGGCACCTTGAATGTCACCGCCGTCAAAGCCCCCGGCTTCGGCGACCGCCGCAAGGAAATGCTGCGCGATATCGCAGTGCTGACCGGTGGCCAGGTGATTTCTGAGGAAGTCGGCCGCAAGCTCGATGGCGTGACCGTCGAGGATCTGGGTCGGGCCCGCCGCGTGGTCTCGACTAAGGACGACACCACCATGATTGAGGGCTATGGCGACGAGCAGGCCATCAAGGGTCGTGGCGAGCAGATCAAAGCCCAAATCGAAACCACTACCTCTGACTTCGACCGCGAGAAGCTGCAAGAGCGACTGGCGAAGCTTTCTGGCGGAGTCGCGGTCAACAAGGTTGGTGCAGCCACCGAGACCGAGCTTAAAGAGAAGAAGCACCGGGTCGAGGATGCACTGTCGGCTACCCGCGCCGCAGTTGAAGAAGGCATCGTGCCGGGCGGCGGCGTCGCCCTGATCAATGCCATCTCCGCTCTGGACGGTATCGAAGCTGAAGGCGATATCAAGACCGGCGTCAACATTCTGCGCCGTGCCCTGGAAGAGCCGATGCGCGGCATCGCTGAGAACGCCGGCTATGACGGCGCAGTAGTTGTCGAATCTGTTCGCCGCAAGCAACTCGAGGGCAACCCGAACCTGGGCTTCGATGTGGTCTCCGAGACCTATCTCGACATGATCAAGGCTGGTGTCATCGATCCGGCCAAGGTGACCCGCTCCGCGGTCGAGAATGCCGCCTCCATTGGCGCCATGATCCTGACCACCGAAGCGCTGGTGACGGACAAGCCTGAGAAGAATGCCCCGTCCATGCCTTCCGGTGGCATGGGTGGCATGGACTTCTAGTCCAACATCTTCAGGAACATGCAGAACGGCCAGAGCGAATCGCTCTGGCCGTTCCAT
>JBBQPB010000224.1:0-4143 GCA_038331435.1 Thermomicrobiales bacterium
GCCCGCTTCCGTGAGATCGCTGATGAAGTCGGTGCCGTTCTCTTCGCTGACATCGCGCATCCGGCTGGATTGATCGCGACAGGGCTGATTCCGACATCGGTTCCATATGCCCACGTGACGACCACGACGACGCACAAAACACTGCGTGGCCCGCGCGGCGGGATGATCCTCACGAGCGAAGAGTTTGGCAAAAAGATCGATAAAACGATTTTCCCGGGTTTGCAGGGCGGTCCGCTGATGCATGTGATCGCCGGCAAAGCGATTGCGTTCGGCGAGGCGCTCTCACCCGAGTTTCGCGCCTACACCAAGCAGGTTATTGAGAATGCAGCGGCCATGTCCAACACCTTTGTCGAACGCGGCCTGAGGGTCATTTCTGGTGGTACGGACACACACCTGTTGTTGCTCGATGTCGATTCGATGGGCATGAGTGGCAAACAGGCGGAAAAGGCGCTCGACAAACTCGGAATTACGGTCAACAAGAACACGATCCCCGGCGACACGCGACCGCCGACTCAGGCCAGCGGTATTCGCATCGGCAGCCCCGCGGTCACCACTCGCGGATTTGGTGTCGATGAGTCCCGCTGGATCGCCAACCTGATCGTAGATGTCCTACAACAGCCGGAGGACGAAGTGTTGCTGGAACGAGCGCAGGAGGACGTGCACACGGTGTCGAGCAAATTCCCACTGCCGGGCCTTCCTTCCTGAAGTTGACGCCGCACGGCTGATCGAAACGAAAGGCGACCGATGAGCCACGCCCAAATTGCGGTGCTGCTCTTCGTTTGCGTTGCGCCCTTGTCTGCGGGGCTCGTCTGGCGGGCAATTCCAATTGGCCGGCAGTTGGCGATTGTCAACCGCTCAGGCGTTCCCGTCCCGCGCATCGGAGGAATCGCGGTCGCTATCGCCTTCTGGTTTGGCATCACACTGAGCTTTGCCTTGCCGGTCAACCGGTTTCCTATTGAAGTCGAGCGTATTGCCCTAATCTGCCTGGCGGGCGCCGCAATCGTGCTCTTCATGCTGGTCGACGACGCAGTCGGGTTGGATCCGCGCACCAAGCTCGTCATTCAGATCGCGGTGGCGGCCATCATGATCTTGCCTCGGTTCCGCAATCAGTTCCATGGCATCGCTATCGAGCAATTCAACGCACCGGTTGTTGGCCAGGTGCATCTGGCGCTTCCGGTAGCGGTCGCTGTCACCATCGTCTGGTTCGTGGCCATGATGAATGCAATCAACTGGATCGACGGTATCGACGGACTTGCCCCGACCGTCACCCTGGTGGCCGCGATCATCCTCTTCCTGCACACCTTTTTCTGGCCGCGCGAGGATCCCCAGTTCACGATCTCGATCCTGCCGCTCACACTTGGCGCGGCGCTCGTCGGATTTCTGCCGTTCAACTGGTTCCCGGCCCGGATCACGCTGGGTGACGCCGGCTCGAACTTCATTGGCCTCACCATCGCCGCCATCTCAATTGTCGGTGGAGCGAAGCTCGCGACTGCGTTGCTGGTCCTGGGTTTGCCGCTTTTCGATCTCATGTGGGTGACGGTGGCTCGCGTCGTCCGCAGACAACCGATTTCCGGGGGGGATAAATCCCATCTGCATCATCGCTTGCTGGCACGCGGATGGGGAGTTGGGAAGATCGTCGCGTTCGTCGGTGGGGTTTCGCTGTTCTTTGGCGTGCTGTCTTTGTTGCTCCCGAGCAAGGAAGCAAAGTTCGGCGCCATGCTCGCGCTTGCGGTCGTTTTGCTTCTGACCGTAGGGCGGCCAGGATTTCGAGCGTCGCGTTGAGAAACCTGCCCTATTGCAGCAGGAGTTCGAATTTGGGTTGATCGGAACCGCCTCGGCGAATCACCCTGCCTGCGAGCGGTTTGATGGCGGAAAAATATGGCGCCATCAACGTGCCGAAAATAGCACCGCCGAATCCGCCGACGAGTGCGCCAAGCAGAAACGGCAGCAGGAACGAAACTTCTTTCCGCTCTTTTGTCACGACGATCTCACCCTCTAACTCGACAAACCACCGTCGATCCGCGCGGGCGGAAACGCGTGCTCGCTACTGGATGGCCAGGAGACGGGGAGCCTCGGCCCAAAGCCGCTCCATTTTATAAAATTCGCGCAGCTCGATGTCGAACACGTGCACGATGGCATCGTTGAAGTCGAGCACCATCCATCCTGAGCGCGGAGTTCCTTCAACTCGACGGGGCCGGATGTCATCTTCACGAAGCTCTTCCTGCAATCGTTCGGCTATGGCGCGCAACTGTCGCTCATTTTCACCGGAGCAGATCACGAAGAAATCAGAGAAGGTCGACAAACCGCGAATATCAAGCACAACCGTGTCCGTGGCCGGTGTTTCGACAAGTATGTCGGCAATGCGAAGCGCAAATTCCCGTGGGGCATCGCGCGTGTCGGTCGAGGGAGCAATGGCAGTATCAGTCAAACGGTCTTTCCTGTATCGATACATGTAGAACGGTCAGACACTTCGCCAGCGCGCCAGGTGGGCCCGGCAGGATTCGAACCCGCGACCCTGGGGTTATGAGCCCCGTGCTCTACCACTGAGCTACAGGCCCCCTGCGCAGCGCGTGGCGCGGCGTACGCCGATGGTACACGCAGAACCCCATTTCATACCATACTTACACCACAGAAGACCCATGCGACGCGTAAGCAGCTTCCAGCTCCGCGACGTCGAGCTTCACTTGTTGCAACATGCAGCCCATCACCGCTACCGACGGCTCATGGTCTGCGTCGCGCAGCAGCTCATTTAACCTTCGCGGGATGACTTGCCAGGAAACACCGAAACGAACCACAACCACGGTTCGATGGAAGCTACCATGGAAATACTCTCTGCATCGAGTGGCGAGAGACAGCTGGCAATACCAACCGCCCCTCATTGCTTCAGCCTATTTGCCTGAGAAGATGATCATCCACTGAATCCCGAATTGATCAGTCAGGGCGCCGTAGTAGTCGCCCCAGAATTGATCGGCCATCGGCATTTGCACCGAACCACCGTCGCTCAATGCGGCGAAAAGTCTGTCGGCATCTTTGCGAAAGTCCGGGTGTAGGGTGATAGACACATTGTTGCCCGGCTTGAGATTTTGGCCCCATTCGGCCACGGTGTCGGTTCCCATCAGAAGATGCCCGCCGGTGATCGGCAGTTGCACGTTCATCACCAGATTCTTCAAATGATCTGACATGGGCGGCATTCCCTCCTGGGGTGGCATTTCGCCCATGCGGAAGATGCCGCCGATATACTCGGTGTCAAAGACCGACTTGTAGAACTCGAAAGCTTCCTCGGTCTTGCCGTCGAAATTCAGGTACGTGCTGACCGATGCCATTGTTCAATTCTCCCTGGTGAAAACGCTGTTGACCGGTGGCTCACTCTGCACATTGGTCGACCACGTCCGCCGGAAATCGACAACAATGCGTAGCGACGTGCTGAAAGGCAGATTCATTGCAAATGCCATGTCCACTGACAAACAGGCTGAGGAAATCCAATGACCGAAAACCATCCCACTGAACGATTTACCAGTCGCGTCGAAAACTACGTCCGCTACCGCCCGGGCTATCCAGCCTCCATCATTCCGCTGCTACAGGAGCGCACCGGCCTGCAGCGAGATTGGTCGCTGGCCGATGTCGGTTCAGGTCCAGGAAATCTCACGCGGCTCTTCCTCGATAGCGGCTATTTGGTTGTCGGCGTCGAGCCGAACGACGCCATGCGGGAAGCAGGCGACGTCCTTATGAAAGGCTATCCTCGATTTTCCAGCGTCAAAGGAACCGCCGAATCGACCAAACTTCCGGATCGCTCCATCGATTTCATCACAGCCGGGCAGGCATTCCATTGGTTCGATCCGCCGGCCACCCGCGCTGAGTTCCAGCGCATTTTGAAAGCAAGGGGGTGGGTCGCGCTCATCTGGAACAAGCGCCCGGAAGGCGATTTTCACGTGCTGGATGAATACAGCGAAATGCTGCAGCATTACTCACCTGAATACGATCTGGTACGCCACCGGGATGATTCGGCTGAAGCCGGGATGGCAGTGTTCTACTGCGACAACGGCTATCAGGAATTTTCGCAGCCGCACATCCAAGCAATGACCTACGACGCGTTTTGGGGCAGATTGCTCTCTTCTTCGTACACGCCACTATCCGGCCAACCGG
>JBBQPB010000225.1:0-4134 GCA_038331435.1 Thermomicrobiales bacterium
AGCCTAGCAACCAAAGGGGGGTTGCGTCAACCCACCCTTATGAATCGGGTGTGGTTCAGATTTTGGGATTGAGGCGTAGGATGGAGGGAATCCCGCGTTGCCGGTAGTCTGAAGGAGGTTCCCGATGCCCCGACCGATCGACCCCGATGCCCTGCGCGCCCGCGCCCTGGATGTGCTGAGCCAGATGCAGCAGTTCAACGTCACCCATCCGGCGCCCACCTTCACCGAGATCGAGGATGCGGTCGAGACCGCCTTGGCCGGCTTCCGCCAGGACCTGCTGACCCAGAGTCTGCAGGGTCAGGCGCTGGCTGATTTTCGACGGGCGGCAGAGCGGCCCGCCTGCCCCGACTGCGGCGCGCCCCTGCACGCCAATGGCCAGCACCACCGACAGGTGGTGACGCAGGGGGAGGTGCCGATCACCATCGCGCGGACGCGGGGACGCTGCTCGGTCTGTGGGACCGAGCTTTTCCCCCCTGGATGAGCAGGTGGGGTTGCTGCCGGGACGGTGGAGTCCGCGACTGCACCAGATCGTGACGCTGCTGGGAACCTTGGTGCCCTTTGGGCAGGTACCGGCCCTGCTGGAGTTGGTGCGGGGTGTTCCCATCTCGCGCGCCAGTGTGCGCCGGGTGACCGAAGCGGCGGGGATGGCCCTGGGGGAGCTGGAGGCGGCACACGCCGACCGCATCCGCACGCACCATCCCCCCGACCCGCCCGGTGCCATGCGTCAGCAGGTCAGCGTCGACGGGGCGATGGTGCCCATCGTCGGAGGGGAGTGGCGCGAGGTCAAGACGCTGGTCATCGGCGATCTGGAAGTCGGGAACCCGGGTCATGCCGGGCAGCTGTCGTATGTGTCCCGCATCCTGGAGGCCGACCGCTTTGCCGAACTGGCCACCGGGGAGCTGCACCGGCGCGGCACCTTTGCCGCCCGGGAGGTCGTAGCCGTCGCCGATGGCGCGCGCTGGTGTCAGCAGTTTTATGCCTATCATCTGCCCGGAGCCATCCGCATTCTCGATTTTCCCCATGCCGTTCAGCAGCTGTCCCGCGCGGCGCAGGCGTGCTTTGGTCCCGGAGTGCGGGCCGATACCTGGAGCGCGACCCAGCGCGCCCGGGTGCTGGCCGGGGAGGCCGAGGCAGTCGTGCGCGCGGTGACCACGCTGCCCGTGGCGCAGGCGCCTAATCCGGCCGAGGCGTATCAGGTCATGCGGCAGGTGGAGCGCTATCTGCGGGAGCGGCTGCCCCAGGTGGCCTATGCCGATTTCCTGGCCGCCGGCTATCCCATCGGCAGCGGGGCGGTCGAAAGCGCCAACAAGCGGGTGGTCGAGGCTCGGCTCAAAGGGGCGGGGATGCCCTGGACGGTCGCGAACGCCAATGCGGTGCTGGCGCTGCGCGGAGTGCTCTGCAGCCAGCGCTGGGACGCGTGCTGGGAGCCCATCGTCTCCCAACGCCGCAAGCAGCGCCGTCGTCAACCGACCCCGGAACCGGCACCCATCGCCCCGATCGGCTCACCAGCCAATCGGCCGTCGTTGCGCCACCGAATCGCCAAGGTCGCCACCCCGAATCCGTTCTTCACCGATGGGAAACCTAATGCAACCCATCCGTATAAACGGGACTACGCACGCAAATATGGCACCACGGATCGGGAGCCTACGCAGCCAATTTCCAAAATCTGAACCACACCCGTATTCGGGATCTCCGGTGAACCGCCCAGCAGGTTGTGCTATACTTTGTCGCCGCGTTGGGGAGTAGTCTAACGGTAGGACGCTTGGTTCTGGCCCAAGTAGTTGGGGTTCGAATCCCTGCTCCCCAGCCATGAGGAACGCGCGCCACGGCGCGCGTTTTTCGTCCCCGCATCAGCGAACCTCGCATGAGTCGCCAATTCATACTCAGCGAGTCGTTCTGGGTTGTTCAACCTCATTTTCAGCGCAATTCTGGAGCTTGCCCCAACATGCAGACTGCTTCGATCGATTTGTTGGCCGGATTGAATCCCGAGCAGGTTCGCGCGGTGACCGCTCCGGACGGTCCCACGCTGGTGATCGCTGGTCCCGGCAGCGGCAAGACCCGCGTGCTCACCCATCGTATCGCCTGGCTGGTCGCTGAAAAGGGTGTACAAGCCTCGCAAATTTTGGCAGTGACCTTTACCAACAAGGCTGCACGTGAGATGCGCCAACGAGTGGAGCATCTCCTCACGGCGGACGCCGTGGCCGGTATGACAATGGGTACCTTCCACTCCTTCGGAGTTCGGGTGCTGCGTGAGAACCCTGGCTTGGTTGCTGACCGGCTCGGCATTTTGCGCAACTTCACCATTTACGACGATTCCGATCAGCAAGCGATCGTGAAGCAAGCGATCGCCAACATCGGTCAGGATCCGAAGCAACTCGCACCGCGGCGGGTTGGTTCCCGCATCAGCGCGTTCAAATCGAGCATGGTTGCACCGGAAGAAGCGCGGGAGACCGCCGCGAATTTCGGCGAAGAGATCATGGCTCGGGCATATGCCGAGTACCAAAGGCTTTTGCGTAAGGCGAACGCCATCGACTTCGACGATCTGCTGATCCTTCCGCTGCGGCTTTTCGAAGCCGAGCCGCGCCTGCTCGAACGGTATCAGGAGCGTTTTCAGTACATCCTGGTCGACGAATATCAGGACACCAATCGTGTGCAATATGTGCTGGTCGAGGCGCTTGCGCAGAAGCACCAGAACCTCTTTGTGGTCGGCGATCCGGACCAATCGATCTATCGCTGGCGACAGGCAGACATTCGCAACATCCTCGACTTCCAGAAATCGTTTCATGAAGCCCAGCGGGTCGATCTGGAGGTCAACTACCGTTCGACCGCGCGCATCGTGGCGGTCGCGGACAACGTCATCCGGCTCAATCGCGATCGCATCGATCGCAGGTTGCGCACCAATAACGACGACGGCGATCAGGTTTCGATCCGCGAGCTGGCCGATCAACAACATGAAGCAGGATTCGTTGTCAGCGAGATCAGGCGCGTCATGCAACAACGCGGGCTGAGCGGCGAGGACTTCGCGGTCATGTACCGCACCACAGCCCAAAGCCGGGTCCTGGAAGAAGCCTTCCGCATGAGCGATCTGTCGTACCAGATTGTTGGCGGAGTGCGGTTTTACGACCGCAAGGAAGTCAAGGACGTCCTGGCCGCGTTCAAGCTAATCATCAATCCCAGTGACACCGTGGCCCTCGAGCGGGTGTTGGAGAACATGCCGATCGGGCGCGGTCTCGGCCCAAAGGCGATAGAGGGGATCGACACATGGGCGGTATTCGCTCAGCGACCGATCCTTGACGGGTTCATCGCGCTGGCTCGCAACGAACTCGATGCCCCGAAACTGTCGGGCGCAGCGCATGTTGCGGCGGCAAAACTCGGCTCGGTGTATGAACAATTGCAGGCATTGGAGCAAACCGAGCCACTGACATCGCTTTTCGATTCTCTGGTAAAGCTGACCGGCTACCGGGAGCATCTCGCGCGCAACGATGAAGACGATCTCGATCGCTGGGAGAACGTGCTCGAAGTCCGCGCGGACATGGAGCGTTTCGAGGTTTTCGATCCGGGCGAGGCTCTGGCCGCTTACCTGGAACAAGTCGCGTTGGTGGCCGATGTCGATTCGCTTGACGACGAAACAAAGGGTCGGGTCACCCTCATTACGTTGCATTCGGCCAAGGGGCTGGAATTCCCGGTTGTTTTCATTACCGGTCTCGAGGAAGGTTTGTTGCCAGTTTCGCGTGCGGTCGAGGCAGAGTTCACTGATCCGGGAGCGATCGAAGAAGAACGGCGGCTTTTTTACGTCGGCATCACGCGGGCGGAAAAGCTCCTGTACATCACCTATGTGGCCAACCGGATGACCTGGGGCCGGTATCAGCCTGGCGTCGCTTCACGCTTTCTGGATTCGTTGCCACAGGAACACATCAGGGATCTCGGTCGCCGCTCTTCGGTTTCGCCCAAGGGCGGCACCTCGCTCACCAGTCGCGTGCAGACCCTCTCTGGACTACCGCAATCGAGTCTCAAGCCGTCTCCAATTCCTGCCAAAGCTGCTGTGCGTCCCTGGGCCGCTGGTGAGCGGATCTTTCATTCCAAGTTTGGAGAAGGTACGATCACGGAAGTCGTGGAGCGTCGCGGCGACCAGGA
>JBBQPB010000226.1:0-4121 GCA_038331435.1 Thermomicrobiales bacterium
ATTCGCGGATCGTGGGTCGAAACCACGACAGCGGCGCCCAGTTCGCGGACCGTTTCCAGCAACCGATCCATAACCAGCAACGCCGTCGCCGAATCGAGCTGGCCAGTTGGCTCATCTGCGAGCAGGAGGCGCGGACGGACCGCCAACGCTCGCGCGATTGCCACGCGCTGCCCCTGACCACCGGAGATTTCCTCGGGCAATTTGTCCGCGAGATCGTCGACCTCGAATCGGGCAAGCGCCTCATTCGCCCGGATCGTTGCTTCGATCGACCTGGTACCGCCAAGCAGCAAGGGCAGGCGCACATTTTCGATAACCGAAAGCGGCAAAAGTAAGCTCGGCCCCTGAAACACATCGGTGATCCTGGATGGACGCAGCTCTTCTCGCTGGCCGAGCGCGGGCCAGGAAACGCGACCAGTGGTGGGAAGATCGAGACCACCGAGCACGTGCATCAGAGTCGATTTCCCGCTGCCACTCGGTCCTAGCAATACGATCTGGTCGCCCGGATGCACCGTACATGTCGCAGGCAGCAGACTCTCGACCAAGATACCGCCGCTGCGATAGCTCCGCGTTATTCGATCGGCAACGACCAGCGGCTCTGACTCAATCATCACGAAGCCGCCCATCGACCAGATGCAAAACCCGATCAGCGACCGCCGCCACCGTCTGGCTATGCGTTACGACCAGGGACGCGCCGCCTTCGTGTGCGCGGCGAGCCAGGAGTTCGAGCACTAATTCCTCATTTGCCGAATCGACTTCGCTGGTCGGCTCATCCGCCAGCAGAATGTTGGGATTGTTGATCATCGCCAGCGCGATTCCAGCCCGGGCTAGTTCCCCACCCGAGAGCTGCGATGGATAGGAATCGAGTTTTTCCGCCAGTCCAACCGTGGCAAGCGCCACCTGGATTTGTGCTGGCTGGCGTCCTTTCGCGAACATTTGCGCGATCGAGAGATTCTCTGCGACTGTCAAATGGTCGAGCAGATTGGCTTGCTGCATCAGCACACCAATGCGACGGGCGCGGAGTTGTGCGCGCCGGTCCTGGGGTCGCCGGGTAATCCGCTCACCCGCGACCGCTACCCAACCGCCATCGGGTTCGTCCAACCCTGCCAGGCAAGCGAGCAGGGTCGATTTCCCACTTCCAGAGGGGCCCACCACGGCGACCGTCTCGCCTTCATGCACCCTGAGCGAAACACCTTGTAGCGCCAGCGTTTCATCGTCGCCCGCATGAAAAAACCGATAGAGATCGTGAGCTTCCAGCGCGGCTATGCGCTCCACTGGAAACTTTCCGAGACCAGATTCGCCACATCAACGTTGTCTGAGCCGGCCGGCACCCGAAAGGTAATCACCGCCAGCTTGCCATCATGGAAAAGCTCGTAGCGATCCACGTCGAGGCGAATGGTCTTCCCAGTCACTTCGTCGGGAGCAGAATTTGCCTGGTACTCGATGCGGACAGCCGGTCTCGCGGGCAAATCGACCGTCGAGACGTTTGTCAGAGAGAACGCTGCCTCCTGCTGCATGAGCTCGGCGACGTCGACGGTGTTCGCGCTATCGATGGTTGGAGCCGCCGCGGCGCAGCTGACTTCGACACTGAACGTGTGGAACTTGTCGGCAAATGACACATTTGCCCCACTCTCGGTGCGTGCCCACCCTTCTGGCATCGAAATAATGTAGCCACCTTCCCCGGATGAGAACGGTACGAAGGCCTGGTTGTCCGGAATGTCCCCGGGGGGATTCTGTTCTTGCTGGGCTGCCGGTTGCGTGGGGACCGCTTCAACGGTCTTTGCCGGGTTGGCTGGTGTCGCATTGTCCTGCGCCGTCTTGGCTCCGGCGCAGTCGATCAGGGTGTCCGTTGCGCCAGTGGCTGACACAGGACCCAGGGCGCTGGCAAGAAGGCACCCGACGGCGCAAAGCGCGGCTACTGCTGGTTTTATGTACATCATTTCGATCAGTACTCCTTTTGATGGGGTATGTCCGCCGAGGAGGGCAACTGACCAAAGAATCGAGAAGCAACATGAAGTTCACATGAACTGCAGCACGAACGGGGCTCTGCGACCAAATCTTGCGGTGCTTCCAATGCAGCGATGAAACGAGCACCAGAAAAGCGCAAGCGTTCAACCCCACCACAGAAGCGTGCTTGCGCTACCTTGTTGTCGCTTGATCGCTAGTCCAGGCTGAACGGCGGGTACTTGTCCGTCATTAGCCAGCTGTAGGCATTGATTCGATAGCCCCAGCGGTTCACGCCAGTGATGAAGTCGAAGAGCCCCCGTGGCATTCGGCCCGTGATGAGGATGGCCCACCAGGCGATGAAAATTCCGATCATGAGTGCGATAACCACGAAGGCATAGACGATGACACTTGGGATCACCAGCAGCCACTTGATGAAGATCAGCCAGCGGGAGAGCTGGGCCGGATACGGAAGTTCGAGTCGAACTGGATACGGCCCTTCCCCAAATGGAGGGTACTCATCTCGCTGGAACATGACATACGCGTTGACATTTGCCGTCCACCGCATAAACATCAGAACGAATTTGTACAGGGTTTCCGGGTAGCGCTTCGTAAACAGAATCGCAAACCAGGCGATGAACACCGCAATGCTCACCCCGATGTTCAAGAACGAAAGAATGACGAGATGTGGAATGGCGAGGATCCACTTGACGAATATCTTCCAGCGGGACAGCCGATCCGGATACTCGATATCCAGGCCGAGCAATGGGTCGCTCGCCGGCCAGAGCGTGACATCGGACGGCGGCTCGATTCGCGCCAGCTCACTCGATGCGAGATAGGCGGGACCTATCTGCGCGCCGCAATTGGGGCAGAAGCGATCGTCATCTCCCAGCGGGGAGCCACAAACAGGACAGTGCTGATCGGTTGCCATAGGGATCGGTACCTCAGGCTGCTGGCGACGCGACCGGCGTAGCGGCGGATTCCGTGCGAATCAGGATTCCTTCGAAGATCTTGTCGACCTGCACCTGGCGGAGTTTGACGGCTTCCAGCTCGCCTCGCAGGACAAGAACGAAGACCGATTCGTCTCCGATCTTGCGACCGAGCGCCTGGCTGATTTCGCCGCTTTCCGCGCCATCATCGAACGTGTAGAAGGCGCTATCGTCGGCTTCGGTAGCCGGCGTCGCCAGGAGGCCCGTCAAAGCGACGTTTTCGAACTCCGGTTCGATCAATCGCATGGCCGCGTCGATGCCTGCGGTCGCGCCTCCCGCCTCGATGATCGTAGCGGTTATCGAGATCTTGCCGTCGCGGGTCGCGATGCGCACGTATCCATCAAATTCCTCGGCAACCCAATTCGTGGGAATCGGGATCTGGTAGCGATTGTCCGGATCCACATAGACTTGATCCTCGCCAGCGGTTGGTGTCGAAACCTGGACGGCCATGACACCCGCCGGAACCGCCACTGCGAGCCCAAACGCCACCGCGACAGTCAACCAAAAGCGGATTCCCGCGACACGCGCGATGCTTCGGTCCATCTCCATCCTCGCTCTCTGGCGGAACGGTCCGCCTAGTCGACTTCTTTGCCAATCACCATGACGACTTCGCCTTGCTCGGTCTTGGCGCGGAACTTGCGGCAGAGCACAAAGCCATCCTGATCGGCAAGGATATCGATTCCGGGTTCGTCCCAGCGATAGAAATCGTGCACGCGCGCCACCGGCGTTCCTGCGCTCACGAAGCTGCCAAGTGGTGCAAGTGGTTCCGAAATCCCCGCGATGGGCGAGGTCACCCAGGTGTCGATATCGGTGTTTTGGATCAGGCGCTGGGTGTTTCCCCACTTCGCCAGCGTCAAATCCTCGATCAGCTCGTCGACCAATCCGTAGTGGCGCATGACGTTCTGAACGCCTTGCTGCGCCCAGCGTACGCCATCGATATCGGTGGATGCGCCATAGCCGAGCTCGCTGCCGATGGTGATCTTGCCCATCTTCTCAGCTTCCTCAGTGAGCAGGCCGGTTCCCATCCCACTGGTATAGATCATGGTGAATGGGGTGCCAAAGAGAAACGCGGTCTCCTTGAATTGCTGCTTCAGCGCCGGATCGTCGACCGCGTGGAATGACATGCATGGCGCAATCTGATAGCCCCGACCGCCGGAGTGGATGTCGATCACGACGTCGGCACGCGAGAGC
>JBBQPB010000227.1:0-4084 GCA_038331435.1 Thermomicrobiales bacterium
AAGGGCCGGCTCGAGGCCAGCCCCTATCGAGCGAAAAAAGGAGGGAGACTTAGTCGGCTGACATCAAAGCAGGCTCGGATACCTGGCGAATTGCTTCGAGGATGGCGCCCGGGGGTTGCGCGCCGTTGAGCGACATTCGGCTATCGAAGATGAAAAAAGGCACCCCAGTCACACCCTGCTGCGAAACCTGGCGGGCAATACTTTGCACCTCGGTGGCACCATCGCCCGAGCTCAGGCGCTCGCGGATGGAATCGCGGTCGAGTCCAGACGCGCCAGCGAGCGCGACGAGGGTCTCCAGATCGGTAATGTCCTTCCCCTGGAGGAAGTATGCGTCGTAAATGGCGGTCGAGAGCTTGCCGCGCTTGTCGTCCGGGGCAATGAGAACCAATTGATGCGCGAGCGTGGTGTTCGGCGATTTACCGACCAGGTCCCAGCGAAACTCGAGTCCCGCGGACTTTCCGGCTTGCGACACGCGGTCGAACATGGCATCGATCGGAGCCCCCTGAAACTTTTGGGAAAGATGCTCGCGAAAGTCCACGCCCTCGGCGGGCATCGTCGGGTCCAAGAAGAAGGGAAGATAGGTCACGGCGACGGGGGTCCCAGCCCACTCGGCCAGCGCAGTATCGAGATTCGCCTTACCGATTCGGCACCAGGGACATGCGAAGTCAGCAATCATGGTCACCGGAATCGATTCGGCGGCGGAAATGGTTTCGGTCATTGTTGGTAACGTCTCCTTGCTGTTTATTCACTCAGTAGCTTACAAATAGTAACCTATCTGCCTTCGGACCATCCACCACACTCGAAACCGATCTGGCATCCTCACGACTACGTCAGCTTGGCCTGGCGACCCTGGGTGGAGGACAGTTCATGCTGACGACTGACGGCAACCGGATCGAGCAACGACGAGCGGGGACCGGAGACGAGCCGGAATTGTTGCGCACAAGGTAGGTTCGGGATCGAGCTCGACCCGGCGAGCACTGGAGAACATCAATGACCAATCTGACGAAAAGCTGGCTCGATCTGCCCGAGCCGCCCCCGGTGACCGCAATCTATGAAATGGTGTTGCAGGTATCCGATCTGGAAGCATCCGAGCGTTTCTACACCGAAGCCATTGGGCTCCCGGTGGCCAATCGCTGGGGTGATGAGCGACCGGCGACCTGGCTGTCACTCGGGAGTGAAGGGTTCCTGGGTCTTTGGCCGGCGGAATCGGGTGGGGCAGTCGCGATTCATAACGGGCGCGGCGGTGCCCATGTGCATTTCGCGTTGCGTATCCCGCTGGGAACCATCGAGCAAGCGCAAGCCCGGCTGGAAGAGTTTGGATTCGAGGTCGAGCATGTCGATTTCGGCAACGGCAATAGAGCGATCTATCTGGACGATCCAGACGGGAACGTGGTGGAGCTGACCGAGATCCGGCTGTTGTGGGATGGAAGCGCAGCCTCCAATGATTGATGCGTGACGCAGGAGCTCGCGAGAAGCGGGCTGGACGGGCGCTTGACGGGACGCGAAACCGCTCTATCATGCCGGAAGCGGCCACGCGATTTTCAGTCACTCATACCGCGCACCAGGAAGGAGCGGCCATGATCGTCGTTCGCACAGAGCTTCAAGCCAAGTTTGGGTATGGCAGTGTCCTCTCCGGCGTGATCGCGGAAGCGATCGAAACGCTTACCGACTATGACGAGCTGAAGGACATTCGCTGGCGGGTGCTCAGCGGACTTACCGGTAATTTCGATATGGTGACGCTCGAGGTCGAGACCGAAAGCCTCCAATCATGGGACCGGTTGCGGTTGATCGTATTCTCGGTGCCGGGATTTGTTGAGGCGATGAACGCGGCGCAGGAGATTACGGTTACTGGCACGCAGCAATTTCTCAACATCGAAGCGAGCGATCTGGACTACTAGTCGCCGCCGGACGCGAAGTCGCTGACGCCACTTGTGCCGGCGACTTCCGCCTTCGGACTTCATCTCGACAGCATTCGGCTTTACCCGAGAGCGAGCGTACTCACCTCTTGCCGATCCAGCGTGAGCGTGCGAATGCGGTGATTGTGCGTATCGGCAATATAAAGAATGCCCTCGTGGAGCGCCAGCCCGGACGGCTCGCGGAACTCGGCATCGAGGGCGTGGCCGTCGAGACTTCCCTGCTCGCTGGTGCCGGCGATCGTCACCACTTCCCGGCGGTTGGGATCGATGCGTTTGATCTTGTTGTTGAAGGTATCGGCGAGATTGAGCACGGATTGTCCGTCCTCTTCGGTGGCGACGATTCCCTGTGGATGTTGCAGGCGGACGCTATCACCGATCGCATCGAGATCTCCGAAGTGAAAAAGTCCCCGCCCTAGCAATCGGCGAACGCGGCCGGTATCGAAGTCGAGCGCTCGCACGGCAGACGACTCGGCATCGGCCACGTAGACGGTGCGGTCGAGCGCGGTGAGGCCCATCGGCTGGGCAAAGGTGGCTTGCATCAGGAGATCGTCGTGAATCGATTCGACCCCGGTACCGGCGACGATATCGAGCCGACGGCTAGCAGGGTCGTATGCCCAGATCTGATGCAGCCCGGCCATAGCGACCAGGTAGCGCCCTTCGAACCAGATGACATCCCACGGCGAAGCGATGGATACGTCGCGGGCCAGTCCCCCGGCGGCAGGAAGTCCGCGACGGCCGGTGCCGGCGATGGTTTCGACGTGTCGTGCACCGAGGTCGATCTGACGGAGCACATGATTGCCGGCGTCGGCGACGATGACGGATTGGCCATCGGGACTGAGCGCGAGTCCTTGCGGGTGGGTGAAGCTCGCGGCGTGGAAATCCCCGTCGGTCGCTCCCGGTTCACCCGTTCCGATGACGGTTTCGATGCTGCCTTCGAGCGTGGCAATGACAATGCGGTGGTTGCCGGTGTCGGCGATGAGGAGCCGATTACCGACAGGATCGATGGTGAGCTTGCCAGGGAAATGGAGTATGACGTCGGGTCCGGAACGACGAGCGAGATCCTCCGCTTTGCTGGCGATGACCGTGTCATCGGGAGCGAGCGGAGTGTTCAGAAGCTGCGCGATGAAGTCGTGAACGCGATCGTAGTCGAATTCGCCAGCGTGCCGGGCGACGACCCGTCCGAAGGGATCGATGAAGACGAGCGTGGGCCATGCGTCGACCGCGAACGATTGCCAGATAGCAAAGTCGGGATCGGAGACCACGGGATGATGGATCCCAAGACGCTCGGTTGTGAGCGCAAGGCGTTCGGGGTCGCGCTCGGCCGGGAACTTTGGCGTATGGACGCCAATGATCTGGAGCCGGTCCAGAAAAGCGAGCTGCAGCCGATGCAGATTCGGAAGAATGTGGATGCAATTGATGCAACCGGAGGTCCAGAAGTCGAGCAGCACCACCTTGCCGCGCAGGTCTGCAAGGCGGAGCGCACGTGAGCCGATCCAGTCGGCATCTGCTGGAAGTGCCGGAGCGCGTACGACACCGGCGTAGGGAGCGGGATCGCGGTGCAGTTCGGCATCTCCAGGTAGCGGCGGCAGAGTAGACTTCACGGAAGTGCGCCCTCAGCATCGGCGGGAGATGCGGCGTACGCGTTGCATCAGTCTACCCGTGGGAACCTGCATGGCATCACAAACCGGAAGATTTCGCTCATTTCTCGATGGACTCGTCGAACCGCAGCCGACCGATGCGTCGTTGCGGACGCGATTGAGCCGCGTACCCGCGACACCGGAACCGGCTCCAGCGGAAACTGCCGCTCCAGCTGATCGCATTCCCGTTCGGCGGCAAATCGATAATTACCTCGCGCTGACCAAACCTGGCATTCTGACCCTGTTGCTTGCCACCGAGCTCGCCGCCATGATGGTCGCAGCGGAAGGGCTTCCCCCCTTTCGCATCGTCGTAGCCGCCATGCTGGGAGGTTTGCTCTCTGCTTCCGGCGCGAACGTCTTGAATTGCTATATCGATCGGGATATCGACAAACTTATGTCGCGTACGCAGCATCGCGCGACGGCATCGGGTGAGATTACGCCTCGCAACGCGTTGATCTTTGGGCTGACCCTGACCGTGCTTGCGGTTCTGATTCTGGGTGTTGGGGCCAACTGGTTCGCGGCCGGTCTGGC
>JBBQPB010000228.1:0-4081 GCA_038331435.1 Thermomicrobiales bacterium
ACGAAGCGCCTCAGACGGCGCCAGCGTGGAGAGAGACGAAAGCGCGTTGCGGGTCCGGTCGAACGTGAGGCTCTGTGCCAGATTCCCAATCGCGAAGAGTGCAGCAGCCGCAGCGGCTTCGGCCCAGTCACCGAGCAACAGCGCGCCCAGGATTGCCATAGTCATCAGGACATTCATGTCGATACGTCGGTTGCGTGCGGCTTGCACCGCCGCCCGGCTGAAGGCCCAGCCTCCGGCTACGACCGCCAGCAGGTAGGCGATTCTTGCGACAGATGGCTGTCCGGCCACGATGCTGAACGCGCCTCCAACGATCCAGAAAGTGAGCGAAGCGATCGCAAGCTGCGAACGCCGATCCGAAAGAACAGACCGCGAATCTTGCGGACGCGCGTCGTCACGCGAAATCGCGCGATACCCTGCCACCTCGACTGCATGGAGCACCTTGGGAGTGAGATCGATCTGGCTGTTGGCCTCGGCCTCGACAGTAAGGGTGCCGGCGCCGAAGTTGACGCTGGCCGTCGCGATACCAGGCAAGCGTTCCACCGCGGTGGCGACGTTTCGGGCACAATCCATACAGTCCATGCCACGAATGTCGAAAACCGTGCGCACGCCAGCAACTTCTTCAGCAGATACGCTCAACCGACCCGCTCCGATCGTACGACGTCGGATTCCAAGACATGGTCGGACGCAATCGACAGGATCTGCGCGACGTGGTCGTCATCCAGGGAATAGAACAGCACCCGGCCGTCACGTCGGTTCTTGACCAGATGGTTCTCGCGCAAGATGCGCAGTTGATGAGAAACCGTGGTTCGATTGATGCCGGTTGCCAGCGCCAGATCGCAGACACAAAGCTCTCCGTTGCCAAGAGCGGCCAGCATTCGTTGCCGGGTCGGATCCCCGAGTATGGCAAACAAACGCGCCATCTCACTGTTGCATGAGACTGAGAGTCGGTCTCGCGCGGCTCTTACTTGTTTCGGATGGATACTGAGCTCGTCGCAAAGATCGTCGTTCATTGCATGCCTCCGGACATGTGCGTTTACATGCACATATTACGACAAAGGCCAGTTCTCTGGCAGCAACGAGCGATTGGATGGAGTTAGGAGCGGAATCCGGAAAGGACTAGCCCGATCAGCACAGCCGATGCAAGGAGGCGGTAGACCACAAACACCGTCGTCGACGAGTGTTGCAAATAGCGCAGCAGAAACCGAATCGCGGCGAAACCAGTAATGGCTGAAGCGGTCATTCCCGCGACGATACGGGCCATCTCGGTGCCGCTCGGATCCGACTGGATCAGGTCGGACAGCCCTTTAAGCCCTGCGACCGATATCAGCGGGATCCCGAGCAGGAACGAGAAACGTGCCGCGTCGGACCGTTTGAAATCACGAAACAGTCCAGCGGTCAACGTGATGCCGGAACGCGAGACACCCGGCATCAGGGCCAGCGCCTGCGCGATGCCAATCGTCAACGCGTCGGGCACGCGAATGGCGGTGAGCAAGCGGTTCTCTTTCCCAACCCGGTCCGCCAGCCAAAGCAGGACCGCAAACAGCGCCAGAAAGATGGCGATCACCACAATCGCGCGATTCTCACTGGTGCTGTTATGGAAGAGGTCATCGATGCGACTCTGCGCGAGTAAGCCGATCACGCCGCCAGGTATCGAACCGATCACGATCAGCAATCCCAGCCGCGCAAAGAACGTTTGCTCGTCTTGTTCGCCGGTCGGCCGTAAGAGCGCGGTGCGCTTCTGGAATACGATGGGGATCGCTTTGATCATCGCGACAATCTCACGCCAGAAGTAGACGAAGATCGCGATGAGGGTACCAAGATGCAATGCGGCATCGAACGCGAGTCCCGGAGTCTCCCATCCGAACAGCCAGGGAACGATGATGAGATGCCCGGACGATGAGATGGGCAGGAATTCTGTCAGTCCCTGGGTGATCCCCAGGATAATCGCCTCGAGAAAGCTCATACCAGGCTACGTATCGACAGAAGCACCGGCGGAGGGCCGGGGTGTTGCGAAAAGCTCTTGCGACTCATCTGCGGTGTCGGGCTCGGGTGTATATTCGGCAGCCTCGAGCTGGCGCATCGAGAGATGAAGCCGGCTCCATTCAATAGCTCCCCAGATGGTCACCGGCAGCCAGAGCATGACGTGCACAAGAACGCCGTAGGAGAGAGCTAACTCTCGGGAGAGCCCGAGCGCTCCGCTCAGCACGAGGATAACAGCGGCCTCGTAAGGGCCGACATACCCGGGGGACGATGGAACCAAGGTGGCGAGATTGGCGATGCCGGTGGTGAGCATCGTTTCCGGAATGCCCATGGCCGCCTGAATCTGACCACCGAAGGCTCGCGCCACGACATAGTAGCCAGTCGCTTCGAACCCCCAGGCTACCAGGGAGGAGATGCAGACAAGGGTGAGCTCACGCCACCGGTGAAAGATTCCCAATCCGGTGATGAACGATTCCGCCATGCGATTGACACGGACACCCATCGCGTCCGGCAACGGCCCCAGTGCGAGCTTGAGCATGCGATCGCGCAAGGTGCCGCCTTTGGCCAGCAGAATCACACCGAATAACGCCAATCCAAAGATAACCATTGCCAGTTCGGCGACTCGATTGAGCTGGCTTGTCAAATCGACGAAGAGCATCGAAGCGGCAATGAATATGAGCAGCGTCATCCCGTCGAAGATTCGCTCCACAGCGATGGTCGCCATCGCCGTCGACTTCGTTACCGTCGTTTTCTGAGAAAGGGCATATGCGCGAACAAACTCTCCGGTCCGTAACGGAAGCACGTTGTTGGCCATCAAGCCAACCGCGTTGATTCCCAGCAGCGTGCGAGGGCTGACCGCCTCTACCGAACGAAGCAGCACACTCCACCGATACGCACGGACAAGCAGGCCGAGGAAATAGAACCCCAATGCAGGAATCAGGTACCAATAGGTAACCTGAGAGAATGCCTCCCGAATTGCCGCATAGTCTTGGCCGCGCAACGCAAAAACGAGGAAAAAGGCGCTGACGGCAAATCCGAGAATGATTCGACGACGACTCATGCCGGCCGATTGGCCCTCACAGATTTAACGCGCTCGAAGACGCACTTGCAGAGCGCATGGATCGCGCACGCAGCACGAGATCGTGAAGGTGCGGCGCTCAGTATACGCTGGCAACATCGTCAAAGCGGAAGAATCCAGCGGATTTCTCCGATCCTCCCTCGAGTTCGCCGCTTCGAACGGGACTTTCGATCGCTTAGAATTCCCCTGACACGAGACGCCTCCCCACGGGCGGGACGATCCCACCCTTCTTGCCGCGACGAGGCGACTCCAGGAGGTAGCTCAGCGAATGTCCATTTCCCCAGATTCAGTTGTTTCCGACCGCTTCGGCGCTCGTTCCCATCTGACAACCAGAGACGCCCAAACGGTTGCCTACTATCGGATTGCCGCTCTCGAAGAGCGCGGCCTGGGGTCGATCGACAAATTGCCGTTCACTGTGCGAATCCTGCTGGAAAACGTGCTTCGCAATGCGGGAACCGAGTTTGTCGACGACAGCGTGGTGGAACGGCTTGCCGGTTGGACGCCGCAGTCGGCAGGTGAGGAGTTCGAGCTGCCGTTCATGCCCGGCCGGGTGGTGCTGCAGGATTTCACTGGGGTCCCCGCAGTGGTGGACCTCGCTGCCATGCGCTCGGCGGTCGGGCGACTGGGTGGCGATGTCACCCGAATCAATCCCCTCGTTCCCGCCGATCTGGTGATCGATCATTCGGTACAGGTCGATCAATTCGGCACGCAGCGCTCGTTCTTCTTCAATGTCGAGATGGAATACAAACGCAACAGCGAGCGGTACGCGCTGCTGCGCTGGGCCCAGCAATCGTTTCAGAACTTCCGCGTGGTTCCGCCGGGCACCGGTATCGTTCATCAGGTGAATCTCGAATACCTGGCTCCCGTGGTCGCCACGAAGCTACTCGGAACCGAGACGGTAGCATTTCCGGACACGCTGGTTGGAACCGACTCCCACACCACGATGATCAATGGGCTCGGCGTGCTCGGTTGGGGCGTCGGCGGTATCGAGGCCGAGGCGGTGTTGCTTGGACAGCCGCTCTA
>JBBQPB010000229.1:0-4077 GCA_038331435.1 Thermomicrobiales bacterium
AGCCGGTCCAGCATCGACATGGACGGCGTGAAGTGCAGCCCACATGCTTAGCACACCGAAGAGGTCGCCCATCAGCGAGAAAACAAATGGCGCCAGCAACGATCGAGCCGGGAGGCTCGTCGATCGGGCCATTTCTCGAAATTCATTGACGAACTCCGGCAATCGCAGCTCGATCGCTGCAGGGAACGACGTTCCTCTCAAAAAAGCTGTCACCATGGACACAACAAAAAGCCCAATAGCCAGCACGGCGACCGCCCCGATCTGGACCGGCGCAGTCGCATTGTGATGTGCGATCAGCAGCGCCATCGCCGGGAACGCGACGGCGATAAAAGAAAGATGGCCGAGAACGCTATAGAGCATCACGGCCAGCATTGCATCGTTGCGGGTCACGCCGTAAATACCGAATCTCGAGACGAGCGTGATGTACGACGCCGCTCCGCCCAAAGGCATTACTGCTGCGATCATCTCCCGTTCGGCGTGGGTCATCAGTGCGGGAATGAACGGGATACGTCGCCCGATCTGCTGGAAGACCATCGAAAGGGTCAGGGTGAAAAACGCATGGGCCAAAATGGCGCTCGCGACGATCAGGATCAACCAGTGCCAATTCGCCAGCCGGAGTTCGTGTATGGCCTGGGTGAGATCGGCTCGTTGGCGCCAGACGAAAAGCGTGACCAGCACGACAATGGCGATGTTCCACACAGGCTGGAGCATCTGGAACCATTTGCGTTTGACAATGCCGGAGCTGGCAGACCGTTCGCTATCGGCCATGGCTCGACGACGCCCGCCCTCGGGAACATTCAGATGGGCCTTGACTGAAGAGCATCCAAGAGATCCTGCTGGAGGTGTATTGCTCGTCGCTGATAAGCTTGGGATTGGTCCTGATGAAAAACCCGATACCCGGTTGCGCTACACCGGTATTTCGCTCGCCATCGACGCCTCACGATAGGTGAGTGTCCCATTCACAAGGCGTGCCGGCTCGGTGAAATGATGCGGCTGTAGTTTCCCGGCGCTCATGATATGCAACACCCGCCAGCCTTGCGCCAGCAGGGCATCAGAAACCATGGACCGATGACATCGCCACCACACGGACTCGGCGCACATGATGGCAACCCGCTGCGTCTGCGCGAGCGACATGAGCCTGTCGAGACCGTCCCGAAACTCCTCCGTTTCCATGTAATCGGCATACCCCCGAAAGGAAGCGTTCCGCCAGGTCGTGTTCAGGGAGTCGGGTCGGGCGCGCCGTCGTCCGCCAAGTTCCGACAAATGCAGATATTCGATACCTTCGATCGTGAGGGCCGCGCGCATCACGTCCTGACCGAATTGCGGGGCATGCCGCGAACCGGGGAAACGACGAATATCGACGACCAGGGCAATCTCAAAACGACGCAGGAGTTCCAGGAACTGACTCCACGGCAAGGCGGCATGCCCTATCGTCAAGATCTCGTGGGTGTCGTTCGATGCTGAAAGCTCCTCTCCGGTATGGGCACGGTGGGAAGGTTCTGCTGGAGCGAACTCGATCTGTTCTCGCGCGCTTCGATCCAGCGTGTCACGAGGATCACCGCTTGGCTCAAGAGGAGGCGAAACATCCGTGGCCGGGTTCACGTCGTCCAGTCCTTGGTGAAATCGATCATGAGGAAATGAACCTCCTGGGAGAGCAACATATCCAGCTTCCATGCATTGCCATTGCCGGCCGTTGCCCGATCAGGTGTTCGACCCTGCGGCCGATCGAACCAGGATCCGATCACCGTCGATCCTGCTCTGCCAGCCGGATGCAATCAGTGACCGATCCATGTGCCCGAAATTGCGTGCTTGACCGAGTCACTCGCGGTTACCCCCTGAACCCAGTGGGCTATTTGCTCACTCAGTCCGTCGAGCGCATTGCAGCTCTCGATTTCACGTATGACCTTTTCGATGGGTTTTCGAAGAGCGACCATGGGCTTCCCTTCTGGTACACGATTGTGTCGGTACGCGTCGTTCGCGCCGTATTGGTGTAAGCGTAGGACCGATCGCTTGGGTTAACCATTTCGGAGCAGAAAAGCTCGCGAATCTATGATTTATGTGCCAGGTCGGCATTCCGACCGGGGGCGCCAAGGCACCCATCACGGCAGGTCGGATCTACGACACCACGGAGGGAAGAAGATGACAACGCGTTTCGAAGTTGGGGATCATGTGCGATGGAATTCCGAAGCTGGACACGTCTCGGGACATATCACCAAGGTGCGTACCAGCGATTTCGACTACAAGGGGTACACCCACCACGCATCCGAGGACGATCCGCAGTACGAAATCAAGAGCGACAAGACCGATCACAGTGCCGTCCACAAGGGGACGGCACTGAGCAAGATCGAGTAGTTCGGGTCGATCGAATGGGGAGGGGAATCAGGCGAGGCCAAACTACAGGCCCGGCGTAACTTACAACAGTATGAGCAATTACGGAATTGCCCCGTGTCGTGCGTCCGGTTTGTGAATCTGGAAAGGCTCCCCGTCTAAAATTCAAACATAGAACTTACCGGTTAACAGCAGGCGGAGCGGATTTCCCCGGGTTTTCGGCCCCAAACCTACCGGCTTTTTCTGGCCTGACCTACCGGCTGTTGGGGGCGGTATAGCACGTCTGGTGAATAGGTTTTGACCAGCCCGACTTTGATCTGAAGCCCGGTTCCTGGCACTACTCCCGCACGGACCCACAGTAGAATCAGGTCGTGGTCGGCGGTCAACCGCTCCGCTTCTACAGGACCATAGGCCCGTCCGTCGAACGTGAAGATGACGCCTGGCAGGGCGTTGAACGGCGGCGGTTCCGGTCCCGGCGCCCTGCCTATCCGGGGATGGCTCCGGTGGCGCGCCTGTGTTGGGAATGGTGCCGGCATTAGGTTTGGCGGGATTCCTATTCGTCGCGTCCTCACCACGCTCTCACGTTTAGCCAGGCGGAGCGTTCGACGCGGCGTTGCGCCCGGAGCGACGACGCGCGGAGATCGACCAGATGATGCGGTCGAAGCGGGCTGGGTTCATTGGGCTGATCCTCGGTTCAGCATTCGGCGAACCACCAGGAGAAAGCGGCTACGCATGAGATCCTTGATCCCGGAAGTTGAACATCGCAGCCTGAGAAAGTGTCATTGCACTTTTTGTTCCAGTAGCGCTGGGTTGCGCAGCGGTCGGGATGATCGTGCCCATACGGCTCGCAGGGCATGCACACGCCGTAGTTCCAGCACGTTGGCACATGATAGAAGTTGCCCTGAGACGGTATTTCATCGGACTCGTCAATCGTACAGCGCACAATAGTGTTGGAGGGACAGTCATCGATCAGGAGATGGGTGGTGCCGAAGCTCGGCGCCAGCGTCGCCAGGTCCGACGGTGCCTCCCGGAATCGAAGGTCCAGATCGTCGTTCCAATTCTCCAGCACTGCCACCTCGTACGTCAGGTTCCGCTCGTCGGGGGGCGTAGGTCGGATTGTACAACTCGACCACCGCGATCTCGGTTTCGCCCGGCGCCGTCTCCACCAGCAACGCGGCGTAGGGCGGGTCGTCCTCGGTAAAGCCCAGTCCTTCGAGGAACTGGGGGGGGTCGGGGTGACGCCGACATCCCGCGAGGGCCGATCGGCGAAGTAGAGGGTCTGCCCCAGCCCATGGTCGAGCGTCACGGTGTAGCGGCCCGCGGCTCCCTCGGTGGAGGTGATGGTCCCTGACTGAAACGATTGGACGAAAAGATAGGGAATCTTGCCGCCATTGCTTGGCGCCGGCGACGCGTCCGGGGTAGCGTCCTAGGCGGTCGCCAGCCCGGTGGCCGCGAGACCAGCGCCTCCTGCCGCAACCAGGGCCTGGCGGCGGGAAAGGCGCCGCGTGGCGAATAACTTAGAGATCTGATCGAACCGGTTGCCGTCCATCGATTTCCTCCTCGAAGGTTCGGCGTGGCAGTCCCATTCCGTTCCACGCAACCAAATGATGGGCGACGGACGTGGCCTGTCGTGACCCCGTGCCATGCCTTTGCCAAGATTGAAGCAGTGCCCAGTGACTCTGGATCGTCGCTCGGCGTCAAACGCAAACGTGGCAAGTGCAATTGGCGCCCAGCGTCTCGCCTACCCGA
>JBBQPB010000230.1:0-4070 GCA_038331435.1 Thermomicrobiales bacterium
TATGTCGCAACCCGCTCCGGGCGCCGTGCGAATTGGCGCCTCACGGCAGCCGCGTCACTGGTCGGAAGGAAATTACGTGCAGGAATCTAAGCAACCCGATGACGAGTCCCCCGGAGAACCGGGCACCGGATCAAAATGGTCGCGCAACGTGCAACTGCCTGGTTTTGATACGCTGGCTGGACTGGAAAGCACCCGCTACCTGGGGAAATGGCTGCTGATCGGCAGCATCATCGGCATCATCGCAGGCTTGGGAGCGGTCGTTTTTACTGAGGCGATCGGCTTGGCATCCCAGATCTTTCTGGGAAGAATGGTGGGATATGCACCACCACTTCCGCTCGGCGAAGGTCTTCCTATCCTTGGGACAATGGCACGACCCTGGATGCTGCCAATTGTTACCGCGCTCGGCGGTCTGTTGTCCGGGCTCATCGTCTTTCGGTTTGCCCCCTCGGCCGAAGGCCACGGAACCGACGCGGCCATCGAGGCAATCATCCACAACGATGGCCGCATGGATCCCAAAGTACCGCCGGTCAAATTGGTCGCTTCGGCCATCACGATCGGCAGCGGTGGGTCGGCGGGACGAGAAGGCCCCGCCGCGCAAATCTCGACCGGGTTCGCCTCACTCCTTTCCGATAAGCTCAATCTTTCCCCGAACGATCGTCGTATTGCGGCGAGTGCCGGTCTGGGCGCTGGCATCGGGTCGATCTTTCGTGCCCCGCTCGGGGGCGCCCTCATGTCAGCCGAGATTCTGTATTTGCACGACATCGAGGTCGAGGTGCTCGTTCCCAGCATGATTGCCGCCATTGTTGGGTATAGCGTCTATGGAGCCATCGAAGAATTCGAGCCGATCTTCGGACAGCAGAGTGGCGTTGCTTTCCACGACCCGACCACGCTCGGGTACTTTGCTTTGCTCGGAGTCCTGGCGGGGCTCATGGGACTTCTCTACGCAAAGTGCTTCTACGGGACAGTTGCGGCTTTTCACAAATTCAACGTGCCAATCTGGATCAAACCCGCCATCGGCGGTTTCTTCGTGGGTCTGCTGGGACTCTTCATCAAGGGGTCGATCGGGACTGGATATGGGTGGATCCAGATCAGCATGACCGACGAGCTGCTTTCTCTGCCGCTCTGGATCGTGCTGGCGCTTCCCTTTGCCAAAATTTTGGCCACCTCGTTCACCGTTGGGTCGGGCGGTTCGGGCGGCATCTTCGGACCAGGCATGGTGGTCGGAGGCATGCTCGGGGCTTCGTTCTGGCGTCTCGGCCATGACGTGCTGCCGAACATGCCGGACAACCCGGTTCCGTTCGTGATCGTCGGCATGATTGCCCTCTTCGGCAGCATCGCCCATGCGCCACTGGCGATGATGCTGATGGTTGCCGAAATGACGGGAAATCTCTCACTCCTTGCTCCCGCCATGATTGCGCTCGCGGTGGCGATGATGCTGGTAGGCGATCACACCATCTACACCTCGCAGGTGCCGAACCGCGCATCCTCGCCGGCACATCGGCTCAGGTCCAGCTTTCCGCTGCTGGCTGCGCTCACGGTGCGCAACGCCTTCAAGCCAAGAGAACCAAGTGAAGATCTTGCGGTCGAACCGGCACCGTCGGTTTCGGTCGATGTTCGCGACCGGCTCGATGACGCGATGCTCGTCATGGCCGATGCGGATGCAAATCGAATTTCCGTGGTGGAATCGGGGGATGTGATTGGCGAGCTGACCTATCGTGATGCGCTCACTACCTATCGGTCGATGATCGATGCAGGGTTGCAACGCGTGGATCAGCTTCCTGGATCGTCGTTGCTCATGGAATTCAAGGTTGGGAGCGGTTCGGCAATCGTGGGTCAATCACTCCGGGCGGCAGGTTTTCCGCCCGCGACACTGGTGGTTTCGGTATCGCACGCCGGAAAGAGTGTCATTCCCAGTGCGGCAACCATGCTGCTCGAAGGCGATCTCGTGACCGTGCTGGGACGTCCCGAGCAAAGTGAATTGCTCAAATCCTTGATCGAAGGAGACGCGCAGGCAGCGTCACGCACTGCATGACTCCGTTCACACGTCTGATGGTATTTGGCGTTAAACCGTCTTCAGCATAATGGTCGGCTTGCGCGGCTTCTTGGCCGCATCCACGGCCAGGCGGGTAGCGACCCGGGCGGCCGCTTGGTCGAATGCTTTAGCGGTCGCGGAATCCGGATTGGCGATCACGATCGGGATGCCATTATCGCCGCCGACCCGCACGAGCGGCTCCAGCGGGATTTTGCCGAGCAGCTCGACATCGTGCTCTTTGGCGATCCGCTCGCCACCGCCAGTGTCGAAAATGTCGTGGTTGGTGCCGCACACCGGGCAGACAAAACCGCTCATGTTTTCGACGATGCCGAGGATCGGCGTCTTGACCTCCTCGAACATCTTGAGTCCCTTGAGCGCATCCGCCAGCGCTACATCCTGCGGGGTCGTGACGATCACCGCGCCGGAGATCGGAATACGTTGCACCAGCGTGAGCTGAGCGTCACCGGTGCCTGGCGGCAGATCGATGATCAGATAGTCGAGATCGCCCCAATCGACATCGTTCAGGAACTGCGTGATGAGCTGTGCAACCAACGGGCCGCGCCAGATGAGTGCCTTCTCCGGATCGAGGATGAAACCGATGCTCATGAGTTTCACGCCATGCGCCTCGATGGGAATGATGCGCTGATCTTTCATGATCGGGCGATCGTGGGTCCCCATCATGAGTGGAATGCTCGGGCCGTAAACATCAGCATCGAGCAAGCCCACCTTGGCGCCGGTGCGTGCCAGCGCGACGGCGATATTGACCGCCACGGTCGATTTACCCACGCCTCCCTTGCCCGATGCGACCGCAATTGCGTTCTTAACGCCTTTGATCGGTTGGGCGTCCAGGCGGCCGCCGCTGCTGGAGCGGACCCGTGCGGACCACACGATGTCGACCTCGGACGCACCGTGGTTCGTCAGCTGCTCGGTGACGTCCTCCTGAATCCTGGTCTTCGACGTCGAAGCCGGCGTCGGGAGCTCGATGTGGACGGTGATTTTGCCGCCGTCGACGATGACGTCTTTCACCATTTTGAGCTCGACGAGACTTTGTCCCAACTCTGGTTCATTAACAGACTTCAACAGCTCGAGGACGGCATCCTTGTCGAGCGTGGTGTTCGTATCGGTCATGGGTGCTTTCTGAATTAGGTACGCGAGCCAAACGTCGCCGTTTGGGAGTTCATGCTCAAAGTGTACCGGAGCCTGAACGTTGGGTGAGGAGCGTCTTTTATCGGAGCGAGGCGTGCCGAAGGGGCATCGACGTACCGTTAGGCGTTGTCATTGCATGGGCTGGTGACTTCGCGTGCCGCCGACTGAGTACTGCCCGTTGTCTACCGGAGGAATCCCCTACGAATGGTCATGTGCGCCAGGTCGGCAAGAGATCTTCCCGTCGGATGGGACGAAACAGGGCCGGGCGATTTCTCGCCCGGCCCTGTGCTCGTTTCCCCTCAGCCGCAGACTAGAAGTCTTCTCGCGGCTTGGTGGAACCGAGATTACAGACGACGAGCGTGTAGACGCCGCCGGTGCCATCTGACGTCACCGTGATGTCGGTGATTTTGAGGTTCGGATAGGCCGAGGCGCTACGATCCTTGCCAAGCCAGGCGTTGACTTTGTCCATCGCGCCACCGGCGTCGGCGGCCGCATTCGCGCTGTGGAACAGAAAAACCCGGGTATCCGCGGGTGACATTTCGCTCACCTGAGCACTCCTAAAGCTAACCGGCCATGTTCATCATGGACGCGGCTTACCAAAAATGGCGCCCCGGCCGGTCACTGTGACTGGTCGAGCGCCGCAGAGTATACAGGTACGCGTGCCCCGGTTTTACGCAATCTCACACCAATCCACCAGGAATGACGCCATTGTGCGCGCAAGTTTCGGCATCGATGGAAGCGCCAGCCATTCATCGACCGCGTGCGCATTGCCGCCTTCCGCGCCGTAACAGGTAGACGGCACCCCCTGGAAGATGTAATAACGCATGTCGTTCACGGCGGTGGTCATCTGCGGAATGAGGGGATAATCGGTCGCATCGAGACTGGCGTTCTC
>JBBQPB010000231.1:0-4064 GCA_038331435.1 Thermomicrobiales bacterium
TACGTTATCGCCAGCCCAAGACCCATCACCGCTGCGGGGGTATAAAGCGAGAGATTCAGTCCAGAAAGGATCAATCGCTTGCCCGGAATGTTGTGCCGCACGATAGCGTACGCTGCCGGGATCGAAATGAGCAGATTGATCAGGATAGCCAGTACGGTCAGCTCGACGGAGAGGATGAGGCTGTCCTTGAAGGAACCCATGGCATCGCTATAAGCGATGGTGGAATATCCCCCACCCGGTGCTTCGAACGAATGCAACGCTGTTGCTACAAAGGGGAGCGCAAACAAGACCAGCCAGATCCAGATGTATCCGTGCTGCAACACCTTCACTAGCGTTCGAGTGCTGAGCCATTTGTGGCCGCTCATGCGCCCAGCGCTCCTCGCGAAAAGCGCAACGACGCCCACGTCACTGTAAACGCCATCGCCAGCAAGACGATACCCATGGCAGATGCAAGCCCATAGTCGAACTGCACGGTCGCCTTTTGTTGCAAGGTCAACGAGAGTACGCGTTGTTGCGGTGTACCGCCGAGCAGGATCGGCACCACGAAGACGCCGAGGTTCCAGCCAAAGCACATCAGGAACCCGGCCAGAATCCCTGGCCAGGAGAGCGGAGCCAGAACTTTCTGAAAAACCCGAAATGGATTAGCCCCCAACGTCTGCGCGGCTTCCTCCAGTACGGGATCGATGTTCGACAACGCTGCCGCCACGTTCATTGTCATGAACGGGAACGTGAAGAGCGCCATTCCAAAAACCGTCATCGCCTCGGAATAGAGCAGCGTCGTTGGTTTGACGTCTATGAACTCGAGCACTGGATAGAGCGGTCCATTCGGCAAGAGCACGTAATAGAGCCCAAAGGCCAGATAGAGCGGTCCGAAAAGCGGAAAGACCATGAGGGTTCGGACCAACCCGCGATAGGTGATCTTTCGCACCAGGATGTAGGCAAAGGGAAAGCCGAAGACGAGATCGAATAACGACGATAGGGTTGCCAGCCGCAGCGTGGTGTACACGTGCGGCATATAGCGGTCCCAGATTTCCCGGTAGTTTTCGGTCGTGTAGACCGGATGGTGCAGGAAAAAGGTCGACTCTTTCGTGAAGCTGACCAGAATGATGTAGCCGAGCGGGATAAACGAAAAGACGATCGCCACAACGACCGCGGGCACCAGCAGTCCGTAGCCGACCAGCCAGCGATGCAGGCGCGATTCACCGGCAGGCGCCGGGAGGGCAGCAACCTCTCTATCCGCGGAAACGAGTACGGGTTCACGCATCTTTCGACGAGTTCCCTGGGCGCACGCGGCTCCGGAGCAAGTAGTGCTCCAAAGCCGCGCCGGTGGGTCGTCGGTTCCTTAGCCTAGAGACCGATACCCTGCAACCACTTGTCGTACCAGTCCTTACTGTGTTCGTTGTAGTAGGCCCAATCGACGTTCTGGTAGAGCGTCGACAGCTGATCGATCGTTGGGTAGTAATCGAAGTAAACGTCTGCGATCCAATCCGGGATGGCGGCCTCGTAGGACGGACCCATGACACCTTCCTGCAGCTCCGACCACCAGCCTTCGCTGATACCCCATGCCTCGAGATCAGGGAATTGCGCATCGTCGCTCAAACGCCAGTCGATAAACAGCTGGGCGAGCACCGGATGTTTCGGGCCGACCGGAATCCACATAAAGCCATTGACCGCGTACTGGCCTGACTCGGCGATCATAAAGGCGAAGCCCTCGGTCCCGTCGAAGTAGAACTTGCGGGCAACACCGTTCCAGAACGTCGCTGCGTCGACCACGCCCGACTTCAACAACTCCTCCAGCTCCGGCTGCTGATTGGTGTACTTGAGCGTATTCGGGTGGACTTTGTCGACCAGGAAGGCGATTGCCTCATCCATCTGGGCCGGGTCCTTGTAGTCGAGCCCAAGCGACGCCGCGACCCCGAGGAGTACGCCTCCGCCAGTGATGTCGCCCGGCAGCCACATCAGCAGCTTACCCTTCAGGCGCTCGTCGGCCAGATCCTTCCAGTCTTTGAGATAGTCGACATTCGCCGTGTTATAGGTGACGCCGGGAGTGGCCGACGCCTGGAATCCCACCGAGGTCGGCGCATGAATCAGCGTCTCGAGCACCCGATCGGCGTTTGGCACCAGCGGGGACGGCAGGAAATCCTCCATGAGCGGGGTTCCATTGGCGTCCCCCTGGGCGACCGCTTCCGCCCAATAGTTCTCCTCGATGGCGAGCACGTCGTAGGGCGCCTTGTCCCCCGCGCCAACCGCGATGGTCAAGTCGGTGATATAGGTGCTCGGCGTCTGCGAACCGGAGTAATTCAGTTTGATGTTTTCGCCGTAGACATCTTTGATGTAGTCCTGGAATCGCTTGATCAGGGCGTCGTTGGCTGAATAGGTCCAGTTGCCGACATTGACTTCGCCTTCGTCGGCGATAGCGGCCTTGATCTCGTCGAAGGTCATCTCCTTGCCAACGATCGGCACCATCACCGGTCCGCCGGCAGCCGGAGAGGCCGCGGAGTCCTGGGCGAAGGCCGGCATTGCCAGCACCGAATTGACTGCGGCGGCGGAAAGTCCAAGGGCTGCGCCGGCACGGATGACCTGGCGGCGGGTATAGCGTCGCTTGTTGGCGTGCGATGCGAATTCCTGAATCAGCTTGTTCTCACTGGTCATGACAAGATCACTCCTTCTGCTCGTACGGCATAACGAACGTATGCCGACCTTTGACGTCGGGAAATCTCTACTGACATTGCAACCTAACGGGTGCGATTGTCAAGCAAAGGCGCCGGCGGCTTGTACGGCACTTCGACCAGCGGGATCATCTTCGAACGCTGGTTCTCACCCAGAACCGCCCATGGCTGCAGATCCGGATACGGCACGCGCTCCAATTCTTCGCCATCGATCCAGGTCGCGTCATTGACCAGGAGCTGGTTCCCCTTCTGCTCGTTCATGAAGACATCCTGGAAGGTGTAGTCACCCGCTTCCAGGTGGAACATGGCGATGTCCGCCACGCTACCCGGCTTGAGCGAGCCGAGGTGATCGAGATGGATCGCCTTGGCTGCCTTACTGGTGGCACGTTCGATGGCATCCTCGATCGACATGCCAATAGCCAGGAACTTGGAAAGTGTGGTCGGCATGTCGAAGCACGGTCCCTGGATCGCCAGTTGGTGAATGTCAGTCGAAATCACGTCCGGCAAAATCCCGTTCGCCAACATGGTCCGCGCAGTGTCGAAGCTGAACGACCCGGCACCGTGACCGATATCCAGCACCAATCCCTGCTCGCGCAGCTCGGCGATGCGCGGATAGAGCTGCCCATTTGGATCGAGCAAGTTCATGCTGTGCCCGGTGAAGCAGTGGGTAATAATGTCGCCGGGCCGCATCCGCTCTATGACTTCATCGATTGTGGGGGGGCCGACGCCGATATGGATCATTAGTGGCAGATCGACCGCCTCCGCCAGTTCGCGGGCAATATCGAGCGCTTTGATGCCCACTCCGCGCGTGGTGCTGGAATCGATGCGTGCCTTGACCCCGATGATGACATCACGGTTCGCCTCGATGATGGTCTGACCGAGGGCAACATCGAGATAACCCAGGTTCGCCAGCTCCCAGGTGGGGCCGGTGAGGCCGATCGACGAAATGTTCAAGAGCGCGTAGATGCGAGACTTCGACGTTTCGACCACGAACTTCCGCAACCCCGAGAAGTTGTAGCCCCCCGCGCTGCCGACATCGAGCCAAGTGGTGACGCCGGTGCGGGCCGCAACCGGGTCCGGCAAGATGCCCCAAAAAGTTGATCCCCAGTAGACGTGGGTGTGCAGATCGATCAAACCCGGGGTGACCAACTTGCCGGTGGCATCGGTCACGCGGGCTGCGGTGGATGGATCGATCCCCGCTTCGACGGCGGCGATCTTTCCGTTCTTGACTGCTACATCCAGCTTGCCGCTATACCCCGATCCCGGGTCGATGACGTCACCACCCTTGATCAGCAGATCGTATGTTTCCTGGTTTGCCACGAGTCCTCCCTTTTTGAAACGGATCCGATTCCGATTTTCGAGTTTCGATTTCACTCGTTCTACTTTGCGTCCCGG
>JBBQPB010000232.1:0-4050 GCA_038331435.1 Thermomicrobiales bacterium
GGCCCCTGGGCGAGAAGAGTTGTTCGATATCGAGCGTATGCGGGATTTGTGCGGCCGCTGGTTCTGGCAGCAGCGCCCCGCATGTGCCACAAAACTGATCGCCGGGTGCCGCAAAGCTCGTGCAGAACAGACAAATGACGGGTGTCTCGGCGAGCGCGACCGTCATGGCCGGACCACCCGTACCGAACAAGACGTGCCAGATGGCTTCGATGATGAGCGCCGGTGCATGCGCTGGCGCCTCCAATCTGTGTTTCCGGTCGTGTATGCCAAGCATTCCGGTTCGGCCGTTAGCTGTCAAGCCGCATAAACACAAAACCGGGGAGCGCACGCTCCCCGGTTCTCGTTCGATCGTCGGATGTTCGATTAGATCAGGCCGCCACCGATGCCGAGGCGGGTTACGGCGAAGAGCATGAGCACCGCGCTCATTGCCAGGCCGATAACGCCCGACGTGCGCGCATTGCCGGATTTGTATGCCCGGTAGCTGAAGTAGCCCGCCAGGAGCGCCAGCGGAAGCGTGGTGATCCAGTTGAGCCAGCCGAGAAATGGAATCAACGCGATCAGCCCGAAAAAACCGCCCAGCACTGCCAGTCCAATACCAAGAATGTTCATCGTCCCGTCGGGAATCCCTTCTGGTTGCTCGATCCACGAATTCATGGATCCCCAAGTCCAGTTCACTGGTCTCGTCGGGACAAGTATAGCAGAGCCCTGAACGAAACGACTCAGAGGTCTTGCGCTATACAGCAGCAGAACATTGGTGTTGGGACAAGCAGGGCATTCCGATCGCTTCGAGAGCGACCGAATATGCGCGCTGCCGGATTCGCGTCCGGTTATGAATCTTTGAGCTGTTCCTTGAGCTCGGCAACCTTGCCTTTGTAGGTGTTGGAGGTTACCGCATGGACATCCCAGGCCATCAGATCCATATAGGGTTCCGTGATCTCGCTAACGTCCTGCGGTTTGTCGGCCTCGATCATCAGGAAGCCGGCGCCTCCGCCAACCAGCGTGTGCCAACTCTTGATGCGCCCGGCAAAGTCGTTGTTGATCCCGTCTTGTTCGACAACTCGTCGCGCGACTTCATCGCGAGAGGTTCCGGGGTACCAGGTGAAACGGCAATAAAAGAGCATGGTCAGTCTCCTTCTGTGAATGCGAACCTGCCAACGTTTAGTGTCCGTCACATTGGGTGTTCGGCCGAAAAGTGGTGAGGCAGCTCGCGGAGAGGCGCAGCCTGCCGGACGGGCTATTCCCGGTGGTGCAGGGCTGTCAGTGGTTGGAAATCCGGCCCGATTGGGATGGGAGTTTGCACGATCTGGCCGCGGATGCGTTCGACTCGGTAAGCGCCGGCGCCGGAACGGGCGCTGAGGATGCGGTATTGGTTGCCGTCAGCTTCGAAGGCAGCGCAGTCGTCGATGGCGATGCCGATGCCCCCCTCTTTCGCGATCATGGTCTGAAAGCTTTGGTCGCGGCCTTCACCGTCGTAGTGCGGGCAGCCAGTGAACGGCAGCATCCCGAGGCATTTCACGCGGATGTAGTCCCAGTTGTCCGGGCTGGAGAAGCGCATCGAGTCGCTGTGACCATACTGGAACCAGCAGAGCGCGCCGGCGCTGAGCCCGCAGAGCACCTTGCCATTTTCGAGGGCTTCGAAGAGGAGTGTGTCCACTCCAAGCTTGCGCCAAAGCTTCATCATCATCAGCGTGTTGCCGCCACCGACATAGATCAGGTCGGCGCTGCGGATCAGCTCGGCAATGTGTTCCTGGGGCGGCGGCTTTTGGAGGAGCCGCAGGACGTTGACCGTACAGCCGAGCTGGCCGCCGTAGATGTCGGAGAAGATCTGAACATAGTCTTCCGCGTCACTGCTGGCGGTGGGAATGAAGAGCGCGCTCGGCCACTGGGCGCCGGCGCGCTCGACGATGTACGTGTCGATCGGGAGGGTCTCGCCCAGCTTCATTTCTCCGCCGCCAATGGCTACGATCGGCATCGGGCTACTCCAGCACGAAAGTGAAGTAGCCGACCTGGCCGTCGCCATTCTCGGCGTCAGAGAGGTCCATCACCAGACTGGGGTCGAAGATGCCATCGGAGGCGTTTTGCGGTTCGTCCGGGAAGTAGAGCTGGGACGTGAGCACGTTGCTTTCCGGTTTCTGGGCTTTGACATGGATATGCCGGGTGCGACCGGGATAGACCCCAGGCACAATGGTAGTCAGCTCGTAGCGGCCATCGGCGTCGGTGAATTGATGGCCGCGCAGCGTGTATCCCTCGTTGTCGTAGACGCCGGCATCATCACAGTGCCAGAAATCGACCAGCGCGTTTTCGACCGGGGCGCAATCGGTGGTGTAGACGTAACCGGTGACGACCAGTTTGGTGCCCGGCATCCCCGCCTCCAGCAGCGACATGCGTTCTGGGGAATTGGGGGTGAAATAGGGTCCTTCGGTTTGGGCGAGGGTTTCGGCGAAGTCATCGGAGTCCCCGCAAGCCGGGGTTGGGGCGAGGATGGGGGTGCCCGCATCCTGCGCGAGGGCGATGCCGGCACCGCGTCCGGCGGCGATGGCGATTGCCAGTGGAGCGGCAAGGGCGCCGAGCTGGCGACGGGAGAGTTTCTGATCCATGGATAGCTGTCCTTTCGAATCCTTTTCAGAGCATACGCTTGCCGATCGATTCGGGTTTACTCAATGACCTGTACGAGCGCGTCTGCCAGGGCAGTTTCGCCGATGAAGCTGGGATGGAGCTGATCGGCCATCATGGGATGGCTGGGAAGCGATTCGGTGCCGAAGACCTCGGCCATGGCGTCCCAGACGAGCACGTTTGGCCAGCGGCCTTGTAGCCCCAGATAGGCATCGCGCATCAGATCGGTATAGGTCTGGGCCGATTCGTCCGGTTGCAGGTAAACGTTGTCGCTAGCGTTCTGTGAGAGCATGGGATTCGGGGTGCGCAGCAGGATATCGGCGTTTGGAGCGCCGAACCTCAGACGCTCGACCGATTCGGCGATGCGATCCTGAAATTGCGCCATGGTCAACGGCTCGCGACGCACATCGTTCAGGCCGTAGCAGAGCACGTAGAGATCGGGTTGCGCGGCAATTGCGACGTTGATGCCGTGCTCACGGGTGTCGGAGAGGAAGGCGGCCAGGGTGCTGCCGTCGTCACCGTAGTTGAGGGTTTCGGCCCCAGCCAGTGTGCCGCCCGGCGCGCAATGAACGGTGCGCAGCCGTTCGTGGAAGTTTGGGGCGACCGCGGTGGTGCTATCGCCGAGGAAGCAGATCGTCTTGCCGTTGGGTCTCCCGGCGCGCCATCTGGCGAGAGCGTCGGATACTTGATCAGTAGGCATGAGAAACTCCGGAAGCCAATGCGGTTCGGTTGCCCGCACCGCGTTGAAACGACGGCGCTACGCGCTGGAAGTCCCTGCGGGACTGGGACGAAGGGGAGCCGGGAGCCACGATTCGCGCACGGCGCGAATATCTTCGCATGCGGCCAATCTGCGATAATTGGAACGTATGATCTAGCCGATTCTCGCGGGTCACGGTATCGTTGCTCATCCCCGCCGCCGAGTTTCGCATTGTCCTGGAAGGAGCCGTCGCATGTGCGGACGCTATGTTCTCGAAGCCCCGGAAGATCTCTCTGAGCGGTTTCAGCTCCGGCAACTGGCAATTCAGCTTCCGCATACCTGGAATGCCGCGCCCACCAGCCAGTTGCCGGTGATCGTGGAAAACCAGGAGGGCGAGCGGGAGGCGCAGCTCATGCAGTGGGGGTTGATTCCCCGTTGGGCCAAGCCGGGCGGCAAGAAGCCGATGGCGCCAATCAACGCCCGCGCGGAGACGCTTTCCGAAAAGCCGATGTTCCGTAACCTGGTCAAGCGCAACCGCTGTCTGGTGCCCGCCAACGGCTTCTATGAATGGAAGAACCTGGGCGATCACAAGCAGCCGTACTACATCACGGTGCCGGACGATCCGCTTTTCGCCTTTGCCGGGCTGTACGACACGTACACCAATGACGAGGGCGAGGAAGCCAGCACCTACACCATCATCACGACCGAACCGAACGAGTTGATGTCGACGTTGCACAACC
>JBBQPB010000233.1:0-4031 GCA_038331435.1 Thermomicrobiales bacterium
GGCCGCCTGGCCAATCACCCGGGGCAGCAAAAGCACGCCCACCTCGGCCAGCCCGGCCACATTGCGCGAGAGGGTTGGTCGAAACTTCAAACCGGTGCGGATGACTCCGGGAATCTGGATGCCCACATGCAGCAGCGCACCGATGAGCACGCCGAATGTCACACCTTCGATTCCGTATTTCGGGGCCAGAAAAAGTGCCGCCAGCACAATAGCTAGGTTGTAGACCACTGGCGCCAGGGCCGGCAGTGTGAACTTGAGATGCGATTCCAAAATTCCCTTGGCGGCGATGCCCATTCCGAGCAGGAGCGGCGAGAGGAGCAACATCCGCATGGTCCGGATGGCCAGATCCATCGCTTCCGGCGGAAGATCGGGCGCAACCACATAACGCATTAGGGGATCGGCAAACGCGAACGTCAACAATCCCATCACGACCGTGATCAACGCGGTCCAGGTTATGACGGCGGATGCGAGACGGTCGGCCTTTTCCTTCTCATCCTTGGCGAGAAGGCCCCCGAACACGGGGATGAAGGCCGCACCAAAGGAGCCGGACATAATGACAAGGAAGAGAAGATCTGGAATGCGGAACGCGCTGACATAAGCGTCGTAATCGCTCGAGGTGCCAAAACGGTTCGCGAGAATGATCTCGCGCAGCAGTCCCAGCAACCGGCTCGCCATGAACGCGATACCGATGATGACCGCGCTCCTGGCCATGGAGCTGGCAGCGGAGGGAGCGGAATCACCGCCGGAATAGATGCTGCCGTCGTCGAGCGAAAACTCTTCTACCGCGTCATCTGCCCAGGTTGGCAGAGGCGCATTGCTAGGTGTCGTCACGATTTGGTATGATTGCCCGTCGCGACGCGATGAGCGGACGCAGCTTCGTGGTGTCGAAATGCTGCGAAGACCATGATTTCCTGACTCTTATTGAGGTGATTCGAAATTGGCAAATAGCAAGTCGGCTGAGAAGCGTATCAGGGTTTCAGAGCAAAAGCGACTTCGGAACCGCCCCTATCGAACCGAGGCTCGCACCTATGTGAAGAAGGCCGAGCTGGCCATTCGACAGGGCGATGCTGAAGTGGCTGCTGGCGCGGTGGGCGAGGCGATTAGCACGCTCGATCGAGTTGCGAACCGGGGAGTTATCCACCGGAACAATGCGGCGCGACGCAAGTCACGTCTGATGAAGAAGTTCAACGCCCTCTACGCGGCGTAACGACTTCGAGTCTTCTCGCACCCGGACGATCGTCGTCCGAGCACCTGGACACCGGTAGCAATTGCGCTACCGGTTTTCTATTGGATCTGTGACGCGCACCACCAGATCGACCAATCCTTCATCCAAGTTGCGCAAACGGCCGGTTTTCATTTTCCTGTCATTTTCGAGTGCCAGTCGCAACTGTCGCGCTGGGGCAACCCGCGCGCGTTGCGCCGCCTGCTCCACTTTCCGCATCCGATTGGCATTCGCGAGTCCGAGCGCGCGTCCTGCTTGCAACGGATCCGACGGTCGTCCCTGTGCTTTGGCGGCAACCACCAGCTCGATTTGCTGGTAAAGCTGAGCCATCGTTCGTCCCGCGTCTTCGCCCGAGCGTTGCGCGTTCTCGGCTTCCACCAGCGCGCCGCGCTGATTCCCCCCGATCACCGCGTCGAGCAGCGGGAAGATGCGTTCCTCACTGCGCTGTGGAATCATCTCGTTGATGATCTCGATCGAGATGGCATCTGGATACGCTGCTAGTGCCAGCTTGGCAATTTCCGATTCCAGCTGTTCGACGGACGGTGGCTTGTCGAACACTCTATTCATCGGTGCTTGCGGCCAGTACGCCGGGAAGAGGCGGTCCAACACGGCTCGTGCATTTGCTTTGTCGAGTTTCGCACCGTTGTCACTGGCATAGCGCTGCGCCAGTTCGATCAGTGCCGCTCCACGGGGCGCCTCGTTCAACGAGACGGATACGTCATCGGGGAGCTGTTTCTTCAGCGATGCGCTCAGCTCGTATAGCTCCGGGTCGAACAGGATGAGATTCGTCGTTTCTGGAATTGCCGCGACGAGACGAGCCACATCTGAGTTCGCCTTCGCCTTCGATCCCCGCCCACCCTTGGAGGCGCTCTGCACCAACAGTCCATTGAGCACGATCACTCGTTGCGAACCGAAGAACGGAGCCGCGGTCACGGCGGCGAAAAGCGCATCGTATGAGTTCGAGGCGGCGTCGATCCGGTCCGTGTCCATCCCGGTCGGATCGAGCTCGGCGAGCTGCCGATCCAATACATGTCTGGCAAGAGCCCGGTCGGAACCAAGAATGACAAAAAGCACGCTGTGCGATCTCCAGAAGGGGAATGCCGACCCCGCAATGCCGTGTGTGACGGAGTCCTGAACCTGCATTAGCAGGTGGGAACCACGAAAGGCAGCTCCCGACTCATGTGATTTATCGGCTCACGACCACGTCACGATGCACGCACACCGCAGAGTCGGTCGGTCAAGAGCGTACACCACTGGCTCGCCGTTTCGACGTATCTGAATGCGATACTGTTCGACTGCGAATCGGCGTGATCCGGTCGACTGAGGAGAACATGTATGACGAACGCATCCGCGCGTCGACGAGTTGTGATTACCGGGATTAGCGCCATCTCGCCGATTGGACTCGACGCGGAAACCACTTGGGCCAATCTGCTTGCTGGCATTTCTGGGGTCGGTCCGATTACCCGCTTCGATACGTCCGACTTCGAAACAACCATTGCTGCGGAGGTGAAGGGGTTCTTGCCTGATGAAATCCTCGGCAAGAAAGACTACCGGCGCATGGACCGATATTGCCAATTGGGCGTCGCGGCGGCAATGGCCGCCGCCGACAACGCCGGTCTTGTCCCGAAGACGCCAGATCCCTATCGCACCGGCGCGTTGATCGCGACCGGATTGGGTGCCATCGAAACCATCGAGACCGGTATGGAAACATTTCTGGAGCACGGGCCCAAACGCATCGGTCCCTTCTTTATGCCCATGATGCTGGCCAATATGGCCAGTGGGCATGTATCGATACGCCTCGACGCCAAAGGCCCAAACATGGCGACAGTTTCCGCCTGTGCGAGTTCGGCGCATGCCATCGGTGAATCGATGCGCTGGATACGCGACGATATGGCCGACATTGTCTACGCCGGAGGATGTGAAGCACCCGTCACTCGCTTGAGTGTGGCCGGCTTCAGTGCGATGGGCGCGCTGTCGAAGCGAAACGACCATCCCACCGCTGCAAGTCGCCCATTCGATCTCGGCCGCGACGGGTTCGTCGTGGGCGAAGGTGCGGCTGTACTCGTCCTGGAAGAGCGGGCGCACGCCCTCGCACGCGGTGCACGCATCCTCGCAGAGGTGACAGGGTATGGCGCCACCGACGACGCCAACCACATCGTGCAACCAGCGCCAGAAGGGGAAGGCGCCGCTCGAGCGATGAAGCTTGCACTCGCCGACGCCGCACTTGAGCCCGCGCAGATTCACTACATGAATGCCCACGGCACCTCGACTCCCCTGAACGAGAAATTTGAAACGCAATCCATCAAGGGTGCCTACGGAGACGCGGCGTACCAGCTCTCTATCAGTTCGACCAAATCGATGACTGGTCACCTACTCGGCGCTGCGGGGGCACTCGAAGCGGTGATCTCGACGTTGGCAATACGCGACCAAATTGCTCCTCCCACCATCAACCAGGAAACACCTGATCCCGACTGCGACCTCGACTACATCCCCAACTCCAGCCGTCCCCTGGAAATCGCCAACGTCATGACCAATTCCATGGGGTTCGGCGGTCACAACGTATCGCTCATCCTGTCCGCGCCTTGATTTACGTCTACGAAGAACCGAACGGCCCAGCGAACGTTGAACTGGTCCCCGAAAGTTGGACTGAAGAATGCAAGTCTAGCGACCCAGCGACTGAGCCCGGTACTGCACCGGGCTCAGTCCATTCAGCGTCGCGGAGGTGCGCTCGGTGTTGTACCACCTGAGATAGTCATGAATAGCCGTTTCCAGTGCGTCGATGGTAGGGAACGGTTCGAGCAACAGCTCG
>JBBQPB010000234.1:0-4027 GCA_038331435.1 Thermomicrobiales bacterium
CATCGCCTGTGGCGATATCACCGGCATGACGGCTGGAAGCATGGATGTCACCATCCAGCTCGAGACCCTGAACGATTCCGGCTACTCCGGAACCGCAATGCTGCACGACAACGGCGACGACACCACCACAGTGACGATCACGCTCATGCAGGACAAGATGTAACTCGTCCACGTAAACCGGCGTTCGACCGCGGGTCGAACCAGGAGCGGCCTGGGCTCCATGCCCAGGCCGCCTTTGTTCTCACTCACCACCGCAATGTCAGCGACATGTCGGGGAGAGCTCGCTGGGATTTACCTGCCTCCCCTGCTGCCCACCTGGGGCTGCGTCAAGCACGCACCGGAGGGCAGTCATGCCGCGATGGGACAGCCTGACGTAACGGACGATTCAGGCTCCCTCTCAGTACATTTGTAAAACAACCTGGACGTCGCGCTATCGCGCGCCCATAGATCAAGGACGCCGAACATGAGTTCAGCGCTAGTCAATCCCTATCCCCTCGACAGTTTCGAGCATGCGGCCTGGAAACGTTGGAACCAGCATTATTTCCAGCAACCAGTGCATGCCCAGATGTTCGATCTCGAATCGCGGCTGCGCAGCAGCCTGTGGATCCTCCTGGGCTTGAGCGACCGAATCGCCACACCTGAGCTGCAACGCGACATGCGCACCTGTCTGCTGGAATTCGAAGCCACCATCGAAGCGGTCAACGAGACGGCCGAGCACGCCTATTCCACCGTGGTCACCCTTCCTGGCAATCGCACCGAGGAAGGAACTTGCACGGGATAGCTCGTCCGCGTGCACGAGGCTTCGATATCGCTCGCTTCCCCCACTTTACATTATGTTTTATGTTGTATAGTGACACTAGCCCATTGGCCCCGACCTGCTGGTCTTACACCCCACCTGTCCCGGACTCGTGAGCCCACCCAACGTCCGCGGGTGTTCGCGCTCCACTTTGCGAGCGTCACACTGGCGGATCGGACTGCGTGGTGGCGCCAGGAGCTCCCCTATGTCCCCTTCCCCTTCGCAACAGCATCCGTTGCCCCCGAGCGATTCGGTTGGTGCGGTGATTCGCGGGCGTCGTCAAGCGCTCGGATTGAGCCAAGCCGACCTGGCCGGCGTACTCGGTTCGTTTACCACGGTCAGCGATATCGAGGCGTTGGAATCGTCTCGCATCGTGATGCCGAGCTGGATTCGGCTGATGCATCTGGCGGCAGCGCTCGAACTGCCCGTCGAAGCATTTCTGGGCGGCACGGAGGCGTCACGCGCCAGCCAGCCCGCAACCACTCCCTCGCGCGCCGTAGACAAAGGTCACGGGGGCGCTATCGATCAATCGTCTCTTCCGGAGGCGTTCGATGAGCCCTTCAGCCAGTAATCCCTATCCCAATGGCAGCGCCGACCATTATGCCTGGAAACGATGGCATCGGGCCTATTTCGCCCAGCCCGTGGCAGGCCAGTTCTACGATCTGGCCGCCCAGCTTCGCGGCAGTGTGGCGAGCATGCTTCAGGTCAGCTCTGAGTTGAGCCCGCAAGCAAGCCAACACAAGTTGCGCATGCACATCCTGGCGTTGGAAGGCCTCGCCAATCTGGTGCAAGAGGCGGCCGAACGGGCTGACGGCCGACTTCTTGCGCCGGGGCCTTCCCCCGATTGATCATGCGTCTCTCAGGTGGCAGGGCTGCAATCGAATCTCCCCAATGTCCTGCGCCTCTCGCCGGTCATGCAGACTTTAAGGATTCGGCACACTGCACGGACATTCATTCCTGACTCCTCCTTCAAGTTCGCCCGATCTCGTTCACCTGGCCGCTAGGCCCTTCCCATACGATGAGGGATGACCATGCCGAGTGGCTGGCTCGAACTCTTTCCGTTGGATTCATCCAGCCGACACGAAGAAACAGCAGGTGTCCCAGGGCGGGTGCGCGTTTCCTCCAGGATGAGTGCGGATCGGGCACTATTGCGAGAGCGGGGCAGCGGAGAAGCGCACATGACGCGTTCCCGGAACTGCCGCCCGACCGAACGTGGCCGATCCGTCCGAAAGGCTATCCTGGTGCACCTTCCCCCCGAGCTTCTCGCGCTTCTTCGACAGCCGAGCACCTGTTACCTGGTGACGCTTATGCCAGGCGGTTCGCCGCAGGTGACCCAAACGTGGGTGGATACGGATGGAACGCACATTGTCATCAACACGGCTGAGGGGTTCGTTAAACTTGCCAATATCGAGCGCGATCCACGGGTAGCCGTCGCAATTGGCGATTCAGCCAACTCGTTCCGCTATGTTCAGGTCCGGGGCCGCGTCGATCGGACGACCGAAGGCGGGGCGGAGCATATTGAAATGCTTTCCCAGAAATATTTGGGGGAGCCGTATGCCTGGTTCGGAGGGCGTGATCAGGTGCGCGTGATTCTCAAGATCGAGGCTGATGCGATCAGCGGCAATGGATAACCCCGTCTGGTTTCGCTCTCGCTCGGGGCGACGCTGGCATCGAAGATTGGATCCTTCTCGCCGAGCGGTTGAGCGATGCCGAGCGCTCGCTGGCAACTGCCAGAAACCCTTCCCTAATGATCAGCCAGGAGGCCAATATGACGAACGATAGTCGCGCCGAACATTCATCGGACGATTCGGTTGCCCAGAAACCGCTGGTGCTGCTGACGGGAGCGACCGGGTATGTCGGCGGTCGGTTGCTGCCGCAGTTGGAAGCCGCAGGATTCCGGGTGCGCTGCCTGGTGCGGCGACCGGATGAGCTCGCGGACCGCGTTGGGCCGGGAACCGACGTTGTGTTCGCCGACATGCTCCAGCCAGACAGTCTCGCAAATGCCATGCGCGACGGGGATATCGCGTACTACCTGGTGCATAGCATGGGCTCGGCGAAAAGCTTCGCCGAAAAGGACCGCCAGGCGGCGCGTAACTTCGGTGAGGCTGCCCGCCAGGCGGGTGTGCAGCGAATTATCTATTTGGGCGGTCTGGGCGACGAGCGCGAGGAGATCTCGGAACACCTGAACAGCCGCCAGGAAGTTGGCAAGATCCTGCGCGAGTCCGGCGTCGATGCAATCGAGTTCCGAGCCTCGGTCGTGATCGGTTCAGGCAGTTTTTCCTTTGAGTTGGTCCGGGCGTTGGTCGAGCGGTTGCCGGTCATGATCACGCCCCGCTGGGTCTCGGTGCAGACCCAGCCTATTGCGATCAACGACCTGCTGGCCTACCTGCTGGGGGCGGCAACCTTGCCGATCGATAAGAGCGTGGTTTTCGAGATCGGTGGGTTGGATCAGCTCTCCTATGGCGGAATCATGCGCGAATATGCGCGGCAGCGAGGATTGCGCCGGTTGATGATCTCGGTTCCGGTGCTGACTCCGCGGCTGTCGAGTCTGTGGTTGGGATTGGTGACTCCGGTGTATGCCCGGGTCGGGAGAAAACTGATCGACAGCGTCCGCAATCCGACGGTGGTACGCGATCCAGCCGCGTTGCGCGCGTTCCCGATCGATCCGATTGGGGTGCCTGAAGCAATCGCGCAGGCGCTCAAAAGTGAAGATCAGGAGATTGCGGCCACGCGCTGGTTCGACGCCCAGTCTGCGGGTGGAGATGGCCGGGATTGGAACGGGGTGGCGTTTCAGAACCGGCGGGTCGATTCCCGCACCGCAACGGTGCCGCTGACACCGGAGCAAGCGTTCGCCCCGATTGCCCGGGTGGGCGGCAAGAACGGTTGGTACTACGCGAACTGGCTTTGGCTCGTGCGGGGCTTTATCGATTTGCTGGTCGGGGGTGTGGGGGTGCGGCGAGCGCGGCGCGATCCGGTGAATCTGCGGGTTGGCGATGCGCTGGACTGGTGGCGGGTGGAAGCGATCGAGCCGAATCGCCGATTGCGGTTACGCGCGGAAATGCGGTTGCCCGGACGGGCCTGGCTCGAATTCGAGGTTCAACCCGACGGAGCGGGCTCCAAAGTCAGCCAGACCGCGATGTACGACCCCGTGGGTCTCGGCGGTCTCGCCTACTGGTATGCCACCTATCCCCTGCACCATTTCATCTTTTCGCGGATGTTGCGCAATATCGT
>JBBQPB010000235.1:0-4014 GCA_038331435.1 Thermomicrobiales bacterium
CCTCGATTCTGTTCGACAACCGGATGGTGCGCGAGGACATTCGCGGCTCAGTCGCCCATGTGCGCATGCTGGGCAAGCAAGGCATCATCGCACCGGATGAAGCGGTCGAGATCGAGCGCGGACTCTGGCTGGTCTGGGATGAAGTTGAGGACGGAACCTTCGATTTCTCGGTTCAGGACGAAGACATCCACACCGCTGTCGAGCGCCGCCTGCGCGAGCTCATCGGCTCGTTGCAGGGCAAGCTCCACACGGGCCGCAGCCGCAACGATCAGGTCGTGACCGATACGCGTCTCTGGACCAAGGGCGCTCTGCTGGACATTTCCAGCGGGCTGGTCGAGGTGATCGCGGCGTTGGCAGAGGTTGCCACACAGCACGTAGAAACCGTTATGCCAGGCTACACCCACACCCAACGGGCGCAGCCGGTGGTGCTCGGTCATCACTTCCACGCGTACATCACCATGTTCCTGCGCGATCTGCAACGACTCCGGCAAGCATATGAGCGGACCGATGTATCGGCGCTGGGTTCGGCCGCCATGGCCGGCGCCACCTATCCGCTGGATCGCGAATTCGTTGCGGCGGATCTTGGATTCGGCGGTATTAGCGTCAATAGCATGGACGCAATCGCCGACCGCGACTTCATCATCGACGCCCTCTCCGCCTTCTCACTCGTGCAGCTCCACCTCTCGCGCCTGAGCGAAGAACTGGTCTACTGGTCGAGCGGCGAGTTCCGCTTCGTCTCCATTTCTGATGCCTTTTCCACCGGTAGCTCGATCATGCCGCAGAAGAAAAATGCCGATGTCGCCGAATTGACGCGCGGTCGTTCCGGACGGGTGTTCGGCAATCTCATGGGCACGTTGACGATGATGAAGGGCCTCCCGCTCACCTACAACAGCGACATGCAGGAGGATAAGGAAGCGATCTTCGAAGCCTTCGACACGGTCAATAAAGCCCTCGCCGTCTACCCGGGGATGATCCGCACGTTGACGTTCAACAAAGCACGTATGGCGGAAGCGGCAGTTGCCGACTTTATTCTCGCCACCGACGCCGCAGATCTGCTTGCCAAGAACGGCATACCGTTCCGCGAAGCGCATGAGGTGATTGGCGGACTGGTTGGGAAGTGCACGGTGGAGGGACGTACCTTCGCCGATCTGACCGATGCAGAATGGGCAGAGGTCCACCCGGACTTTGGAATGCAAAAACCGCCGCTCACCGCCGAGGAAAGCGTGATGTTGCGCGATATCCCAGGAGGAACGGCCCCACGCCAGGTTGCAATGGCCCTCCAGCTCTCCTCTGCCGCGACTGACAATGCGCGTGCCTGGGTCGACCAGGAACGTGACGCCCGAGAGGCCGTGCTCAGCAAATCATGACCATCTTCTCCACCCGGCCGGCGAAACTCCTGACATTCCAGCTTCGGCCGGCGGAAACCGAAGACGATTTTCAGGCGGTTTTCGCGCTGCGCTCGCACGTCTTCCGCGAGGAGCAGCGCCTGGCCGATCTCCCGATGACCGATCCGGATGAACGCCGCAGTGTCACACTCATGGCTGAGCAAGACGGGTACCTGATCGGCACTGGGCGGCTCTCGCCCCCGGTTCCCCAACGGCTCGCCTACCTCTCATGGATCGCGACCGCGCGCGATTACCGGCGGCACGGCGTCGGTTCGGCCATCGTCGCCGAGCTGGTCGATGAAGCGGACCAAGCAGGGTATCCGATGACCCTGCTGAGCGCGCAAACGCATGCGATTCACTTCTATCGGCAGTTCGGATTCAAGCTGTTCGGCACGGTCTTCACGGTGCGTGGCATTCCGCACCAGTCGATGTCACGGACGCGGCCGGTTGGGTAGTTCCTAGGATCGAACGGGATTCGCCTGGGTGCATCGCGCAGCGGCTCGAGCGCCAGCCATCGAAGGCCGCGGCGCTAGGTATCGGAAGTCCCGTTGGGACTCAGGATCGGGGCGGTCGAGGTGTGCAGTCGGTCGCGCCGGGCTAAAGCCGCGGCGCTACGTATCGGAAGTCCCGTTGGGACTGCGCCGTACGAACGAGCAGGATAAAATCCCGGGGGCGTTTCAAGTTTGCTAAAGAAGGAGCGGAGTGATGCCTTATTGGCGGCTCTACTATCACTTGGTTTGGAGTACGAAACTACGAGAGCCGGCCTTACATGCAGACAAGGTGACCGAGCTGCAACGAGCGATCTGGAAGTCAGCCAAGGATCCCAAGCTCCACGTGCATGCGCTCGGCTTACAGCCTGACCATGTGCATTTTGTTTTCTCGGCACCTCCGATTCTTTCTGATGCCGACATAGCGCAACGCTTGAAGGGAAGCTCAAGTCATTTTCTGGGCCAGGAATTCCCTGGCGATTGGCCCGGTTGGCAGAAAGAATATGGGGTCGTCGGTTTTGGTCAAAGTTCCCTTTCACGGGTGGTCGAATACGTGACGCATCAAGACGACCATCATCGCGATGACAATCTTTGGTTGGAAATGGAGCGAGGTTTGGAGGACTCAAAACCAGATGCCTCTTCTGACAACCAAGTTACCTCGATTCCGAGTCCCAACGGGACTTCCGATACGTAGCGCCGTGGCTTTAGCCCGGCGTGACCTACAAAACGCCCCAGGACCCGAACGATAAACGGCGGCCCGGAAAATTCCAGACCGCCGTCTTGACGCTTATTGAGATGGTGAGACGCGCCTAGTCAGCCGCTGACGTTGTCGCCGTCGCAGCCTGAATCGCACGCCAGATCTTCTCGGGCGGGAATGGGGTATCGATATGCGTGATGCCGAACGGCTCGAGCGCGTCGATCACCGCGTTGGCCATTGCCGGAGTCGAGCCAATGGTGGCCGCCTCGCCAATCCCCTTGGCGCCCATCGGATTGATGTAGGGTGGGGTGGTTGTGTGGTGGGTCTCGAAGGTCGGGAAGAACTCGGCCTTCGGCAGGGCATAGTCGTTGAGCGTGCCAGTCAGCAGCTCGCCATTGGTGTCGTAGTGCAGCTCTTCCCAGAGCACCTGGCCGATCCCTTGCGCGAGTCCACCATGAACCTGGCCGGTCACCAGCACCGGGCTGATGATGTTGCCGCAGTCGTCGACCGAGACATAGCGAACGATCTTGGTCTCGCCCGTCTCCGGGAAGACTTCTACCACCGCGATGTGCGAGCCGAAGGGGAAGGTTTCTTCCGGCACCTTGAAGAAGTCGGTGGTATCCAGACCCGGCGAGACTCCTTCCGGCAGATCGTCGGAATACGCTTTGTTCGCGATTTCAGCCAAAGTGACCGAACGGTCGGGCACGCCCTTGACCTGGTATTTGCCCTGCTTGAGCTCGATGTCCTCTGCTGACGCTTCGAGGATATAGGCTGCGATCTCACACGCTTTGATGCGCAGCTTGTCGAGAGAGAGCATCAGCGCCGCGCCGCCGGTCGCGAGACCGCGGCTACCCATGGTGCCATTCCCCTGCGGAGCGGTTGCGGTGTCGCCGTGTTGGACGAGCACGGTGTCGAAGTCAGCGCCCAGATATTCAGCCGCCAGTTGAGAGAAGGTGGTCTCCTGGCCCTGACCGTGCGGCGAGATGCCGGTATAGATCGTGACCTGGCCGCCTTTTTCAACCCGGACGGTCGAGCTTTCGAATGGGCCGAATCCGCAAATTTCGACATAGGATGCCACGCCGATACCGAGATAGCGTCCCTCCTTGCGCAGCTTGGCTTGTTCTGCGCGCAGGGCGTCGTAACCAATAATCTCTTTTGCCTTATCAAGCGCTTTCTGGTGCTCGGCAGAGTCATAGGTCTCGCCGGTCAAGGTCAGGAACGGGAATCGGTCCGGCGGAATAAAGTTCGCCTTGCGAACCTCGGTCGGATCGAGCCCGCCTTCGTCGGCCACCATGTCCATCAGACGTTCGAGGTAGAAGGTCGCCTCAGGCCGTCCCGCGCCGCGATAGGCGCCATTGGCCATCGTGTTGGTATAGGCGCCGAGCACTTCGTAATCGACGTTCTCGATCAGGTACGGTCCGGTCGACATGACCCAGGTGCACCA
>JBBQPB010000236.1:0-4010 GCA_038331435.1 Thermomicrobiales bacterium
CCGCGTCACCCCACAGCAAGAAACCTGAGAGAGAAGATCTGCACTTTTGAGCGTTCCGCCCAAGATTTCGATGGCTGTTTGCGCTAGCGTGAGCTCTGCGGAAAGGCCGTCGCCCTTGGGTAACAACGCCTGACCGCCGACACGAAGAAAGGGCAGCATGAACTCTGCGAGCGCGGCGAGCTGGGTAACCGCTCTGGCCACGCCAAGGTCGTAATGTTCCCGATGACCTGGATCGTGGGCTAGCAGCTCGGAGCGGTCATGGATGGCGGTGACATTCGACAGACCGAGCTCGCCAATGGCCATCTCGATAAAGCGCACCTTTTTCCCGGTGGCATCGACCAGGGTGAAGTGGGTATCTGGCCGCAGGATGGCGAGAGGAAGCCCTGGAATGCCCGCACCGGTGCCGATATCGATCGTACGCAATCCTGATCGTTTCGGGACGAACGGCGCCAGGCGCAACGACTCAGCGATCAGCCTCCCCTCGATCGATTCGCTATCCCGCAGGGCGGTGAGGTTGAATTTGCGGTTCCATTCCAGAATGAGATCGCGAAATGCGGCAAGCTGGTCGGCCTGCTCGGGTGTGACATCGTGCCAGCATTCGGGCATCAGCGGGTCGAAAATATCTCGCTGGTCACGGGGACCAGAGGACGTGCTTTCAAAACCTGCCGAACTGCGTCGACGACACCTGCGGTTGAAAGGCCGGCCAACTCCCGCAAGCGCGGCTGCGATGCTTGTTCCCAGATGTGATCGGCAACACCGAGATGACGAACCGGGATATCGATTCCTTCATCCGAAAGGAGCTCCAGCACCGCGGCACCGAATCCACCCACCACGGTGTTTTCTTCGACGGTCACGAACACGCGGCACCGTTGGGCCAGATCGACGATGGCATCGCGATCGAGCGGCTTGACGAAGCGAGCATTGAAAACCGACGTCTCGATCCCATCGAGCGCCAATTCGTCAGCTGCCTGGATGGCGATCTCGACCATCGAACCGACTGCCAGAATAGCGACATCGCCACCCTTTCGTAAGATCTCCCCCTTGCCAATCGGCAGGGGATGCAGCGGTTCGTCGGTGGACACGCCCAGACCGACTCCACGCGGATAGCGGATAGCACTGGGACCATCTTCGATCGTAAGGGCAGTTGCCAGCATCAGGCGCAGCTCGTTTTCGTCTTTCGGCGCCATCAGGGTCATGTTCGGCAGACAACGAAGGTAGCTGAGATCGAAGATGCCATGGTGTGTCCGCCCGTCATCGCCGGCGAATCCGGCGCGGTCGATGGCAAACACGACCGGCAGTTTTTGCAGGCAGACATCGTGCAGCACTTGATCGAATGCCCGTTGCAGAAAGGTTGAATAGATCGCGCAGACCGGTTTCATCCCCTGTGTGGCGAGCCCGGCTGCAAAGGTGACGGCATGTTGTTCTGCGATGCCGCAGTCAAAGAAGCGCTGTGGATGCACTTTCTGGAACTTATCGAGCGAGGTGCCGGTTGGCATGGCCGCGGTGATACCGACAATCGTGTCGTCGGCGTTGGCCAGCTCGATCAACGTTTTGGCAAAGACATCCTGATATTTGGGTGGGACCGGGGCGGCGTTGCTGGAGCGTGGTTTGGCCGGTGCCGAGACCGCGTGACTCCGTTCGTAGTCCTGCGCCGCGGCGGGAAAGCCCTTGCCTTTTTCGGTGACCACATGCAGAAATACCGGGCCTTCGATTCGTTCTGCCTGACGCAGCGCATGCACAAGCTCGCGAACGTCGTGACCCGGCACCGGTCCAAGATAGGTGAAGCCGAGCTCCTCCCACATCATGCGGTGATAGACAAATTCCTTGAACGAGTCCTTCCACCGCTTGCCGAGCTCTACCAGCAAATCGCCTTGCGGCAAGCGTTCCAGCACCGACTGCACATCGTCGCGGCCACGCGTGTAGCGGGGGTCGGTACGAATGCGGTCGAGATACTTGCTCATCGCCCCGACGTTGGGCGCAATCGACATCTCGTTGTCGTTGAGCACCACGATGAAGGGGATGTCGAGATTGCCGGCGTTGTTGAGCCCCTCGAAGGACATCCCTCCGGTCAGCGCTCCATCCCCGATCACCGCCACCACCCGATTATTGTCCTTTGGGTCGCGCAAACGCTTGGCTACTGCCATGCCAAGCGCGGCCGAAATTGCGGTGCTGGCGTGTCCTGCGCCAAAAGCGTCGTGGATGCTCTCATCGCGGGAGAGAAAACCGGAGAGGCCGCCTTCCTGGCGGATGGTGTGAAAGCGATCCTGGCGGCCCGTAAGCAGCTTGTGGGGATAGGCTTGATGTCCTACGTCCCACACGAGCAGGTCGTCGGGTGAGTCGAACACGTAGTGCAGGGCGATGGTGAGCTCGACTGCGCCAAGGCCTGCGCCGAGATGGCCGCCGGTTTGGGTCACCACATCGATCAACTCTGCCCTGATCTGGTCGGCGATCTGCTCCAGATCGTTGATCGAGCAGCTCTTGAGATCGGACGGATCCTGAATCGAGTCGAGACTAGCCATTGACGTGTGTACCTTTCAGGGGCAGCAGCGAGGGTATGCTCGTTGCAGAGGGCATGACGATTCGTCATTGACGAACTCACGCAGGCGACAGATCCGGTCCGAACGGAGCCGGGAAATGCGACGATCTGCCGCGCCCTTGACCACTGATGATAAATCTCCAGCCGAATGGCTGCCATCGTTGTGAAGTAGGTTGGTACGAAAGAGGTGCACGATGCAAGGTTGTAGTGCGAACTTCGGCGACCAGTTGCCGACGCGCGTGATAGCTATCGACGTCGGCGCCGGTACGCAGGACATCCTCATTTACGAGCGCGGCACCCCGTTCGAGAACGCGATCAAGCTGGTGCTTCCGTCGCAAACCCAAATCGTCGGCGGCAGGATTCGCGCTGCGACCGAGGCTGGTGTTCCGATCCATTTAGCGGGAACGATCATGGGAGGCGGCGCGTCGAGCGACGCGGTCAAGGCCCATCTGCAGGCCGGCCTGCGGGTGACGGCCACACCGTCCGCCGCCCGGACGATGCATAACGATCTGGCCCGGGTGGAGGCGATGGGTATCGAGCTGAGCGCTGACCCGCCCGAGGATGCTTTGGTCATCGAGATGGCCGATGTCGATCCCGCCAGTTTGCGCGCAAGTCTTGCGCCCTTCGGCGTGGAGCTCCCAGAGGTCGCGGCAATCGCGGTACAGGACCACGGATACCGCCCCGATTCTGGGAACAACGAGGTGCGCTTCGATTATCTGCAATCGTTGATCGCTGGTGGGGGGCGGCTCGAGTCGATGGTCTTCGACGCGCCGCCGGAGGGCATGACCCGTATGGCCGGTGTCCAGGAATCGTGGCCGGACGCCTGGTTGATGGATACCGGCACAGCGGCTGTTATGGGATCGCTGGGAGATCCGCGCGTGGGCGAAGCGGCGGAGGGTCCAGGGGCAATTCTGGTCAATGTGGGAAACATGCATACCTTCGCCACGCTGGTTCGGCAGGGTCGGCTCTACGGGCTTTTCGAACATCACACTGGGGGTATCGACGCGCCGACGATCGCGCGCCTGGTCGATGGCCTGCGCAACGCCACACTCGATCCGATCACCTTTCGCGAGCAGTTCGACGGTCATGGCGCCGCCTTTGACGAGGCCTACCACGACCTGGAGCCGTTTCAGTTCGTCGCGATCACTGGTCCCAATCGTGGCATCGCCCGCGGACTGGGGTATCACGAAGCCGCGCCGCATGGAGACATGATGCTGACGGGATCGTTTGGGTTGGTGGACGCGGTCCTGGCGCGGACGGGGAGATCACGAGACCGATAGGTTCAGATTTCGAGCGCAAGATTATTTGTGGAAGGAGACCGAGCACCTACGCGAGCTGTGATCCCTAATACGAAATCCGAGTAGACAATGAGGGATAAACTTGAGGGAACCGCACATTGAGGAGGTTCCCATGCCCGCTCCGCTCAAGCTGCCCCCGCATGTGTCTTCCCCGGAGATCAGGAATCGGTATCGCG
>JBBQPB010000237.1:0-3995 GCA_038331435.1 Thermomicrobiales bacterium
GGTCCGTCCGCGCCTCCTGCTCGCAGATGAGCCAACTGGCCAGCTCGATTCGGCGACGGCGTTGCTGGTTATGGATCGGTTGCTGGAAACGGTCCGCGAACTGGGCGCCGCTGTCGTGGTTTCGACCCACGATCCGCGAATAGCCAGCCGGTTCGCGGATGTCTGGCGTATGGCGGGTGGGCAATTAACGACGCCGGAACGCCTGGTCGGAACCCTTGCGCACGACTCTTCCGGCGCGATTTCTGTGACAGGTTCTGAATCCATAAGCCCATCGTCGGCCGTTCTTGAGGTTTGATTTCGATATGCAATCACCATATGGACTTTGGGCGGGCGCGAAGCTTAAGCGCCAAGGGTTACGGCTCGCCGGCACCGCCGTAGGCATTGCAATAGCGGTCGCGATGCTCGCTTCGTTGTTTGGTTTCACGGCCGCCTCCGAAAAGACGATGACTGCGCGCGCACTTTCGGATGTCACGGTCGACTGGCAAGTCCAGCTCGCCGCTGGTGCGAATCCGCAAGTTGCGATCGACGAGCTGACGGCGTCTCCGGGGACGACGAATCTGGTTCAGGTTGGATTCTTCGACACGCCGGGATTCCAGGCTACAACCGGTTCCACCGTGCAGACCACGGGCGCGGGCAAGGTCCTCGGGTTGGGACCGGGCTATCGCGAAACATTTCCGGCGCAGGTCCGCTCACTTTCAGGAGCGGGGATGGTGCTCATCGCGCAGCAAACGGCAGCCAACTTGCACGCCGAGCCTGTGACGGTGGTCACCATTCAACGCCCGGGATTGCCTTCGGTCGATGTGACTATCGACGAAGTTGTCGACCTTCCATTAGCGGATTCACTGTTTCAACCGATTGGCGCCGCGCCAGGAACAGTTGCACAGGCTCCGCCCGACAATGTGCTGATTCTGCCGCTGGATCAGTGGCACACGCTCTTCGATCCTGTGGCAGCGATCTCGCCGGACTCCATGCACATTCAAATTCACGCGACTCTGCCGCATGACTTGCCGGTTGCCCCCACCAACGCCTATTCGGTGGTATCCGGGCAGGAACGTAACTACGAGCAACGCATGGCTGGGCAGGCATTTGTTGGGGACAATCTCGCGGCCCGGCTCGATCGGGCCCGCTCGGATGCGCTTTATGCGCGCGTGCTCTTTCTCTTCCTCGGATTACCGGGCGCGTTTCTGGCAGCGATACTGACCGTGGTGTTTGCCGGTGCTTCTGCAACCCAGAGGAGAAAGGATCAGGCCCTGCTCCGGCTGCGTGGCGCCACCGTCGGCCAAATTGTCGGATTTGCTGGTGTCGAAGCCGCGATTGTGGGACTTGCCGGTAGCGCACTTGGGTTGCTGCTGGCCGCTCTGGTAGTCCGCTGGAGTTTTGGACGATGGACATTTGGCAACGGCGTGCGTGGCACTTTGCTCTGGAGTGGTGTTGCGGCCCTGGTCGGAATGGCGTTGGCAGCCGTGGCGATTCTGTATCCCGCCTGGCGCGATGTTCATCGATCGACGATCAACGGAGCCAGGGAGAGCGTTGGGCGCGCCAATCGCTGGTGGTGGGAGCGCATCGGACTCGATTTCATTCTGCTAGCAGGAGCGGCCATTGTCTTCTGGCAGGCTGGACGAGGTGGATATCAGGTCGTCCTGGTTCCAGAAGGAGTGCCCAAGGTTTCGGTCTCCTATACCGCCTTCATCGCTCCGTTGCTCTTGTGGGTCGGCGCTGCACTGCTGGCTATGCGGCTGACGCGCATGGCGTTGATGCGACACGGTTACGTGACACAGTCCTTGATCCGACCAATTGCCGGCAGGCTTTCTGGGTTGGTGGGAGCGTCGCTCGGTCGCCAATGGTCCCGGGTGGCGACCGGATTGGTCGTGCTCCTCCTGGCGGTGGCGTTCGCCAGCTCGACGGCGATTTTTAATCACACCTACCGTGCGCAAGCTTCGGTCGATGCCCAGTTGACCAATGGCGCCGATGTGGCGGTGACGGTCGGTAGCAGTGGGGATCTCACGGCGTATGTCGATCCGCTTGCACAACTACAGGGAGTGCAATCGGTTGCGCAGATGCAACACCGGTTCGCTTACGTTGGAGCCGATCTGCAGGATCTCTATGGAATCGATCCCGCCACGTTAGGGCAGACCGCGGGTCTGGCCGATGCGTTCTTCCTTGGTGCGACCGCGAACGAAACAATGGCGACGCTTGCGGCTACCCCGGATGGCCTGCTCGTTTCGCCCGAGACGGTGTCCGATTTCCAATTGCAGCCGGGAGACACGATCAAACTTCGGATGCAGAATGCGTCCGATCATCAATATCATGTGGTTCCGTTTCGATTCGTCGGCACCGCACGAGAGTTTCCGACCGCGCCCAGCGACTCGTTTCTGGTCGCGAATGCTGCGTATATCGCACAGCAGACAGGATCGAATACGGTCGAGACGATTCTGATGCGAACGACCGAATCGCCTGCTACGGTCGCCGATCGAGCAAGCGCGACTCTCGGCTCGACCTCTGGCGCGACGGTGCGCAGCATTGACGATGTGCGCAATACGATCAATTCGGGGTTGACATCCATAAGCCTGAAGGGGTTGACCCAGCTCGAGTTGGCATTCGCTCTGGCGCTTGCGGCGGCAGGTGGGGGGCTCGTTCTATCACTTGGATTGGAAGAACGGCGCCGCACGCTGGCGATTGCGAGCGCGTTGGGTGCCAAGCCGCGCCAGCTTGCCTCATTCGTCTGGAGCGAGGCGATCCTCATCCTGGTGGGGGGACTGGTTGGCGGCGCTGCGCTGGGTCTGGCAATTGCGCACGTGTTGACCAAACTGCTCTCGCACGTTTTCGATCCGCCGCCCCAGCATATCTTGATTCCCTGGGCATATTGCAGCTTGATCGTATTGGTTACGACCAGCGTGACGATGCTCGCCGCGGCTGGCATGGTAAGGCTCGGCCAGCAGGACGTATTGCAAACGATCCGCCGGCTTTAGTAGCGACCAGTTGGGGAGGCAGCGAGCAACTGGTGCGCTGCCTATCCCCGATACAGCGAGATCACCCTTGCGGCCCGGGCAAACATCCAGAAGGAGATCGGTAGCCCGAGACCGAAGGTGAGCAGCGTGACCAGGTAGGCCACCAACAGCCAGACTAGTCCGAACCACCACCCGATAAGCAGAATCCACGGAATGCGAATCAGCCAGGAACGTTGCGCGACGTTCTCGCGCTCGATCGCGAGACGGGAACCGTCCTGATGAACCGCTAGCGTCTGAGCCGGGGCGCGCAAGGTCATGATGCGCGGCAGTCGATCGAGAATGGCGATACCAAGTGGTGCGGGGAGGATCAGGACCAGGCAGAGATAGCCTGCCACAATGGCCCAGAAACCGAGCCACCATCCAACCAGCAAAAACCAGAGAATACGCAGGATAAGATTGGGATTGTCCCGTTTGGTTTCGAACTCGAGCGTTTCGTTGACGTGATCCAATGCGGTCATGGTGCTCCTCATAGACAGGAATTCGAGCGTCGAAAGTATAGTCGGGACGAAAAGCGATTCGCGCGACCGATAGTGGAGAAAGACGATGACCGATCCCCGACTCGAAAAATGGGCCGATGTGCTGACAGGTTATTGCATCGACGTCCAGCCGGGGCAGTCGGTCGCGATCGGGGGAGGGGTCGCGGCCGAACCGTTGCTGCGTGCCATCTATGCCAAAGTGGTCGAGCGGGGTGGATACCCGGTGCTGTCTCCCGACTTCAGCGGACTCAGCGCGAAACTCATAGCGAACGGCAACGACGATCAACTCGGTTTCATCACGCCGTTCGAGCAGTTCCTGAGTACCAAGGCAGATTGCTCCATTCGCGTCATGGCCGAAACCAATACCCGGAACGCGTCGGCGGTCGATCCTGCGCGTAGCGCAGCCTTCACCAAGGCTCGCGCCGAGATGCGTCAGCAATCCATGCAGCGTGCCGGCAATGGCGAATACAAGTGGAATCTCACCATCTTCCCGACCGATGCGTACGCTCAG
>JBBQPB010000238.1:0-3959 GCA_038331435.1 Thermomicrobiales bacterium
GGTCGGACTCTTCGTCATTATCGTGCTCTATGCCCTCGCAATTTTTGCTCCGGTTATTCAGCGCTATCCCTATGATGAGATCACGTCGGGTATGCGCAATAAACCTCCCTCCTGGGATCACTGGATGGGCACCGACCGCAACGGGCGTGATGTCTATTCCCGGATCATCAAGGGCGGGCAGATTTCGCTTGCGGCCGGATTCGCTTCCGTTGTTATCATCATGACGGTCGGCATTTCGCTCGGCGCCATGGCTGGATTCTTCGGTGGATTCGTTGATTCAGGGTTGATGCGCTTCACCGATATCCTGCTTTCGGTGCCACTGTTGTTATTACTGATTACCGCCGCGTCGCTATTCGAACCCGGACTGAGAACCACCGTAATCGTGATCGGACTTTCGTCGTGGCCGGGGACTGCCCGGATTGTGCGCGGCCAATTCATGCAACTCAAAGGGCAGGAATATGTCACCGCAGCTCGTGCGATCGGCGCGACACCCTTGCGGATCATGACGAAACACCTCTTCCCGAACGCATTTGCCGTGATCATTGTGCAGGCAACGATCTGGCTCTCGTACGCGATTCTGCTCGAAGCGAGTTTGAGTTACCTCGGACTTGGCGTCCGCATTCCGACGCCGTCCTGGGGAAATGTCCTGCAGGATGGTCAACGAGAACTCATCGCCGGCGCATGGTGGCTTACCTTTTTCCCAGGTTTGGCGATTTTCATCACCGTCCTCTCCTTCAACCTGATGGGAGACGGGCTGCGGGATGCACTCGATCCACGCCACCGGCGTCGGTAACGTTCCATGTTTTTTCAACAATGTGTCGATTCTTTTGCGCCGGTTTCCAGTTATTCTGTGTTGATGCAGAATCACTTCGCCGACATGCAATCGATCCGAATGGTGACCGGATGAGTGGCGCCTCGAACGAGCCATTGCTGGCCGAATGGCGGACAACGCTTGTAGGGCGCGACGCCGATATTGCCGCGCTTACCGGACTCGTCTCCGCCTCGAGTACCAATCTCGTCACCGTCACCGGTCCAGGGGGAATCGGAAAAACCAGGCTCGCGCTTCGCGTGGCTGATGAAGTGAGACCGACCTTTCCGGGTGGCATCTCTGTGGCGTCGCTTGGCGCAATTCGTGACACCACGCTCGTCTTGCAGACCATTATTCAGTCGTTCGATCTCAAGCTTGGCGGGGATGTCAACGATCTCACCCGCCTGGCGATGGCGCTCGGGGAAGAGCGTCATTTGCTCCTCATCGATAGCTTCGAGCATCTGACCGGCGAGGCTCCTCTCATCACGATGCTCCTCGCCGCCTGTCCAAACATAACGGTACTCGTCACCAGCCGGGCGGCTCTCCGCCTCTCGATGGAACGCGAATATCCACTCGGGCCGTTGACATTGAGCTCCCATCTGACTGGATTGTCGGCAGGCGAAGCCGGTCGATCCGCCGCGATCGAGCTCTTCGTCCAGCGGGCTCGCGCGGTCAAACCCGACTTCGCGCTTACCGATGATAACGCGGAGACGATCGCCGAAATCGTCGCGCGTCTGGACGGATTGCCGCTTGCAATCGAGCTCGCAGCGGTTCGGAGTAAGGTGCTCGCCCCTCGTGCGCTCCTGGCCCGTCTTTCGCATCGATTGTCGATCCTGACCGGCGGGGCCCGTGATATGCCAGAGCGGCTGCGAACAATGCGCGATGCGATCGCCTGGAGTCATGGCTTACTTGATGGTGAAGAGCAAGCGCTCTTCCGCCGGCTTGCGGTGTTCAACGGGAGCTTTTCGCTCGAGGCCGCCGAGGCCGTCGCCGGCGGCGAAGGCATCGAACCCGGCCCCGTGGAGTGGACGTCGGCACTCAGTCCACTGCCATATGTGCTCGACGGAATTGCATCGCTGGTCGATAAAAGCCTGCTTGTGCATGAATTTTTCGGTGAGGGCGAGTCACGCTATCGCATGCTGCAGACGATTCGCGAGTATGCGCAGGATCAGCTTGTTACCAGCGATGAGCAGGCTGCCACTCGAGAACGGTCAGTCACCTGGACGACGAATCTGGTTTCGGAAGCGCGGATACACCTGTACGGTAGCTCCGAACAGATTAAGTGGCTGCAGCGGCTTTCCACCGAACGCGATTCGCTTCGCGGAGCGCTGGCATGGTCATTCGAACATGAGGATATCGGTCGCGCGGCGCGGTTGGCCGGTCTCCTTTGGGGGTACTGGTTCAGTACCGACAATGTGCGTGAAGGTGTCACCTGGCTGGATCAGGCAGTCGCCCGCGCTGATGAACTCACAGGACTCACCCGGCTGCAGGTGCACTGCGGGGTCGGTTTCCTGGCGCTGGTTCGGCTGGAGTTTGAGAAAGGTGCTCGGCATCTGGAGATCGTTCATCAACTCGCCGTGGATGCCAACGATTACACCTACATCGGGTGGTCAGAATTCGGCCTCGGCGTGATCGCCCAGGACACGTCCAACCCACATTTTGCCGAAGAGCGATTCGAAGCAGCTCGGCGTGCGTTCAAAAACGTACCGGAACGCCCGGCCCTGTATGCAACGGCGAGCCAGAATCTCGGACTCGTCTACAGCCGCCAGGGAAAACACGAGCAAGCGGTCTATATGATTCAGGAGGCGCTCGCAACCTTCCGTCAACTCAACTTCGAGCTGGGAATCGTGCTCTCATCGCGATTCCTCGGGCAGGTGATGCGGGCGATGGGAGACCAGGAGGGTGCCATACCCCTCCTGCTCGACAGCCTCCGCGTCAATCGCACGATTACACAGCAGTGGCATATCGCGAATGCACTCGAAGCGCTTGCGTCGATTGCGGCCGGAAGGCATCAGGAGGCACTGGCGATCCGAATATTCGGTTCGATCGATCTGTTCCGCATCCAGGCATCCGCACCGCTGGAACCTTCCCTTCAACCTGAACACGATCAGATCATCACCAAACTCAAAAAGACGTTTGGTGAGGAACGATTTGCCGAAGAGTGGGCAATCGGCCGGTTGATGGCGATCGAACAGACAATCGAGGCTGCAGCCGAAGTGGGCGGTGGCGGTTCACACGCCATTCAAGGGAATTCGAAGGCAGAAGATCTCGGTTTGACTCCTCGTGAGATCGAAGTGCTGCGGGTTCTGGTGGATGGGAAGTCCACCAACGAAATCGCGGAGATGCTCTTCATCAGCCCACGCACGGTCAGCACGCATATTGCCAGCATTTTGGGGAAGCTGGGCGTACCCACGCGATCCGCCGCAGTAGCAATGGTGATGCGCTCCGATCTTCTGAACTGACTCAGAATCCCCCGTCTACGCCTTGTAACGTAGAGGGGAATTCTGCTTTTCTACGAAACGCGTCAAACCACCGATTTCATCGCTGGCCCATTCAGCGACGATCGAACGGTCGACGAGCCGCCCGAATGCGTTCTTGTTGGATGAGGCATGGATTCGGAATACATCTGAAATGGAGTAGAACATGTTAGGAATGTGGTCGCGTCGGGGAGTAATGGGTCTTTCGCTACTGACAGCCACGATGGCAATGACGGGCAGAGCGTCGGCGCAAACCGATGCAAAACAGCCAGCGAGAAGAGCATCTCAATTCCGTGGCGACGCTGGGCGAAGCGGACAGCTTGACGAAGTCGGACCAAGGGGTGCCGTTGCGCTTGTCTGGCGATTTCCGGTCCCCGGGGCAATCCGGTCAACGCCGGTGATTTCCAATGGCGTGCTCTATGTGGGGAGTGACGCCGACGGCAATCTCTACGCTATCGATGCTGCCAAGGGTCAGTTTTTGTGGAGCGCCGGCGCCGAGGGGGAGATCGCCTCTTCGCCCGCGGTCTTCGATGGCGCCGTCTACTTTGGACGCGACGATGGCAGCGTGAACGCTCTCTCCACCGAGGATGGTTCGCGAACCTGGGAATTCGAAACCGGTGGTGCTGTCCGCTCATCACCGGCGATTGTAGATGGGGTCCTCTACATTGCCAGTG
>JBBQPB010000239.1:0-3951 GCA_038331435.1 Thermomicrobiales bacterium
GATTACCTCCACCAATGGCATCAACAAGGGGGGATTCCAGTAGTGATTGCCGATCGTCCGCTCCGGCGCTCCGCTCAGCTCCCCAAGCCGCCCGATGCTGATGGACGAGGTGTTCGATGCCAGCATCGCCTCGGGAAACCGTTTTCCCGCCGCATGCAGCACGACACCCTTCGCCTCGGCATCCTCTACCACCGACTCCAGCACCAGATCGATTGGCCCCTCCACCCCATCCAGATCAGACGCGATCGCCAGTCGCTGGTGTCCATCTTCGAACGCTTCCTCCGGCCAGCGATGCATCGCTGCCGCCGTCTGCCAGGCGGATTCGATCCGCGGGCCCGCCTTCGCCATATCCCGCGCGAGAAAGGTCACCCTATGTCCGGCCAGGGCATACTCGACGCCAATCTGCGAACCCATCAACCCCGGTCCAACAATCAAGATATGCATTGGTAGTTCTCTCTTTCTTCGGAGCGCCGGGGCGAGCTCGACTTGTTTCGGCAAATGAGTTTCAGGATTCAGCTTGGTTGTAGACAAGGTCATCGCCTCACCCGCGCACCGCCCCAAGCGTTAACCCACGCACAAAATGCCGCTGCACCAGCAAGCTCAACACGAACACTGGCACCGTCGCAACCACCGCCAGTGCCGATGCCTGGCCGTAGTTCGATCCCTGACTTCCGGTGAACCCCGCAATCGCGACCGGCAGCGTGTACGACTCCGTCCGCGTCAGCACCACGGCAAACAGAAACTCGGTCCAGCTAAAGATGAAGGCAAATGTTCCGGTGGCGATCAACCCCGGAAGCGATAACGGCAGCGCGATCCGCCAGAAAACCCCCAATCGGGTGCAGCCGTCGACCATGGCGCTCTCTTCCAGCTCCAGCGGCACGCCATCGAAATAGCTTCGCATCATCCACACAACGAACGGCAGATTGAACGCGGTGTAAATCGCGATCAGCGCGAACCGGGTATCGAGTCCAAAGTTCGGATTGATTTTCCCAACATCCCGTAGCAACAGGAACATCGGCACGATCAACACCACCGGCGGCATCATCCGCTGCGACAGCAGCCAGAACGACAGATGCTTCCCACCGGTCTGGAAGCGCGAGATGCTGTAGGCTGCCAGCGTGCCAACCAGCAACGAGATGAACGTCGCGCTGGTCGCGATCACCACGCTGTTCGTCAGCGCGATACGGCCCTTTTCCTCGAAAGCCATGCGGTAGTGATTCAGTACCGGATGATCCGGAATCCAGATCGGCGGCCGGTGCATGTATTCCCCCGGCAGCTTGAACGAGGTCAGCACCATCCAGACCACCGGCAGCAGGAAGAAAACGGCCGCCACGATCAGCACCAGAATCCGTAGCACCGTCAGCCACAGGTGCTTCCGCCGCACCATACGTGCCTCAGTGGGACGCTTGACCACGCTCGGCGCATCGGCCTGAATTTCTCCTTCGATCGAAACGACGCTCATGCCTCACGCCCCCGCACAAATGCCGCCACGTAAAGCGTCGCCAGAATCGAAAGCAGAATGAGCACCAGATAGCTGACGGCGGAGCCATAGCCCATGCGGAAGAACTTGAAGCCAACCTGATAGATGTACCAGGAGATCGTCTCGGTCGAGGTCCCCGGCCCGCCTTGCGTAAACATGTAGACCAAATCGAAAATCTTGAAGGCATCCAGCGCCCGAAATAACACCGCGACCGCGACGATCGGCTTGATCGCCGGTAAAGTGATGTCCACCAATTGGCGCCACCACCCCGCGCCATCGAGCGCCGAGGCTTCATACAAATCGGGACTCACCGACGAAAGCGCCGCCAGCATGATGAGAAACATGAATGGCGTCCATTGCCAGACTTGTGTCACGATCATCGCGATGATCGCTGTGCGCGTTTGTCCTAGCCAGACAATGTTGAGATCGTTTCCAAAGGGAATGCGCAACAGGGCGTTCACCACCCCATACTGGTTGTCCCACATCATCCGCCAGGTGAGCCCCACCACGATCGGCACCATCGTCACCGGCAGCATCACGATCGGGAGCAACACCCGGCGGATATGCACCGTATCGACCAGCAGCAACGCCAGCCCGAGCCCCAGCAGGAACTCGAAGAAGATCCCCACGGTCACGATCACGCCGGTGTTCTTCAGCGCCATCCAGACTCGGTCGTCGTGTACTGCCGTGCGGAAGTTGTCCAGCCCCACGAAGGGATGCCCGGGCGTCTGCAAGTCCCATTGATGGAACGCCAGCCAGAGCGAATAGACCAGCGGATAGACCGCCAGCGCCAGCACGATCAGAATCGCGGGCAACGCCAGTAGCCACCCCTCCCGTCGCCGCCTCCCGGCAAACGACGGATGGCGCCACGAGCTCTTCCCGTTCCCCCCAACCGCACTCATCGCATCGAACATCCTTCCCACATCTCGTCAACGTTCGTTGTGGTGGGACCTGTGCCCGCCCTCCGTAGTGGCGGGCACAGGTCCCACCAGCGGCCACAGGCCGCCATTGCGGTGTCGACAACCATGCTTCGGTCGTGAACCATAGGTGTCGGCACTTCCGTGATCGGGCTTCGCCCGATTCGCGGCCACAGGCGCCGCCACTACGACGACGCCCGATTGGCCGGGGGATGGATGAGGGTCAAAACATGGCCCCCACCCAACCCCCACTGACTGCTGCCGACCGATTCCCGGCTACTCCGGGTAGTACGACCCCTGCATCGTCAGGAACTCCTGATTCGCGGTGATCTGCGCTTCCCGCCCAATGCGGTCGGTGATCTCGTTCATCGCCGCATCGCCGGTCGCCAACGCATCTTCCACCGAGGTGCCGCCCTGCGCGGAGGTCACTGTCTGGTCGATCGCGGTCTGGTACTCAGCCGAGCCCGGCAGCATGATATCCAGCAACGCCACATCTGCCGCCGCCTTGAGCGTGTCGAGATAGACATCCGCGGTTGCCCACTGCGACCGGTATTCCTCCGAGGCGTAGTGGCTCAGGCGATACGGATCGCGCAGGGCATACGGCAACATCACCCGTTGCAGGCTAATGCTCGGGCTCGTCATCCATTGGATGAAGAGATACGCCGCTTCCTTGTTCTTGCTGTCCGCGGACACGCCAAGCGAATAGCCGGCATTGTGCAACCCATGCCCCATCGGCATGATCGAATAGCCCGTCTTGCCCGCCACCTGCGTCTCTGGCACCCAGTTCAGCTGCTCGGCGGTCGTTCCTTCCGACCAACGGCCAATCGGTGGCCACGTTCCCCCAATCATCGCGAGCTGCCCACCCATCCAGGCGGACAACACCTCGACGAATCCCCAGGTCTCGACACCTGGCGGCATCGTTTTGTTCCGGTTCAGCATCGCGTTGAGCGTCGTCGCGCCGGCTTCGCTGCTCAGCATCGCATCCATTGTGGTTTCGTCGAAGAAGACGCCGCCCCGGTTGCGGAACTCCTCACTGAACCAACCGTAGACCTGTCCAGCCGCCCGCTGGCTCGCGCCACCCCAGCTATTGCCGCCACCCTGCTCGGTGAAGAATGCCTGGATCGCGTCGTACTCCTCCCAGGTCGTCGGCGGGGCGAGCTCGAAGCCGCTGGCGGCCTGAAACGCATCCTTGTTTGCCTGGTCCTCGAAGAGATCGGTGCGGTAGTACAGGATAATGGTGTCGCCGTCGTCGAAAAGCGCGTAGATCTTGTCGTTGTAGTTCATCAACCCGCGGTAGAGCGGGTGATAGTCGTTCAGATCCTCAGGATTGCCATACTGGTCGATGAAGGGATCGAGCGGCTCCAGCATCCCTTGGGTCACGAAGTCCGCCGTCCACGACGGCGCCAGACTGAGAATGTCGTACGCGCCGGTTTCGCCGATATGCTCGGCTACCTGGCTGGGGAACAGCTCGGGGAACGGCTTGCCGATCGGATTGATCTTGATCCCGGTCAGCTCTTCCCACATCGGACCCGAGAACTTGCTCGGATCCTCCAA
>JBBQPB010000240.1:0-3951 GCA_038331435.1 Thermomicrobiales bacterium
AGGGTGACGGTGACGTCGTAGCGCAAACCATTCGCGGCCAGTCCGGTTTCGTGAGCTAAGCGCACGTCACGATAGGTGAAGTAGGCGATCTGGTTCGCAATCGCATCGACCGCCTCCGGAACGGAGACGACAGCACGAAGATCGCTGAAGCGACGCTGCCCAGGGCCATCCCAGAAGAAAGCACCAGTTGAGTCGACGAGTTGGCCGGTCTCCTGATCGATGGCAAGAGGAAGTCCGCTGATGGTAGAGAGGTCGAGCGTCGTCATTCGAGGTTGGCGTGCCGTTTCGCGAGCGATGCGAAGCCGGACGCGGCATCGCCCGCAGCCAGCATCGAAACCATGGTTTCGAAAAGAAGGAGCGTGGTTTGCTCGAAAAGGCTGCCACCATACTGGCGCGAGCTCGAGCCCTGCAATTTGTGCTGGGTGGGGAGGAAGACGACCAGGTCGGCCAGCCCGGCCAGTCGGCTTTCGGCATTAGCGGTTACTGCAGCCAATAGAGCGCCTGATTTTGTGGCGCCCTCCGACATCATGACTACCGTGCCGGTCTCACCGGATCCGGAGATAGCAATCAGCAGATCGCCATCGGCAATGGAGGGAGTGGTGGTTTCCCCGACGACGAAGGCCCGAAGGCCAAGATGCATCAACCGCATGGCAAACATGCGTCCGACCAACCCCGAGCGACCTTCACCCAGCAGAAAAATGCGATTGGCTCTGGAGATCGCTCCCAGCAGTTCACCGATCGCGCCGTCGTCGACCTGTGCGATCGCTTCGACCTGCTCGGCCACGACCTCGGCCGCTTCGTCGAGAAAGGAAAGCGGTTCAGCCATCGATCACACTCCGGACCAGCGATGCCGCGGCAACGGGATCATTCGCTCCGGTAATGGCCGAGCCAACTACCACGATAGCCGGACGATAGCCCAGCACGCCCGGAAGTGAGTTGGCATTTAGACCGCCCGCGACCACCAGTTTCATCTGCGAGGTTGCGGTCACGAGAGCGATCTCGCTCATCAGATCTGTCCGTCCGGCCAGGCGGGCGTCGGTTCCCGCGTGAACACCAAGATAGTCGACACCCAGCCGCTCGAGCTGCCCGATCCGTTGCGGCACATCGTGCACTCCCAACAGGTCGGCGGCGACTTCGAGTCCGCCGGCGTGCGCCACATCGACGACACCCGCGACAGTCGCATCCGCAGCGGTCGCGAGCACGGTGACGAATGCTGCCCCGGCGTCGACCGCCAGTTGCGCTTCGAACGGGCCGCCGTCGGCGATCTTCAAATCAGCCACCACCGGCAATCCGGATGCTTCTCGCAGTTGGGGAATCACTCCGATGCCGTAGCGTTTGATGAACGGGGTACCCGCTTCGATCAGATCGACGACCCCGCGCAGGGATGCTGCCAAGGCGATCGCCTCGTCTAAGGTCAGGGTATCAATGGCTACCTGCAATCGGGGTCGTTCGGGCATGGTTTGCGTTCGTCCTTGTCGGGCACGCCGCCCCCGAGTCGATAACCGGGGCGGCGCATGGGAAACCTTTTGGAGGTTAGCACTCTAGATCGGCAAAAGCCCTTCGACCTTGAAGAGCTCCGCGTTCAAGATACTCGCGCCAGCCGCGCCGCGGATCGTGTTATGTCCCAGCAGCACGTACTTCACCCCCAGGATCGGGCACTCGCGCAATCGGCCGACCACAGAAGCCATGCCTTTTTCGCTATCACGGTCGAGATTCGGCTGCGGGCGGTTGCGCTCCTCGCGCACTACGATCGGACGCTTCGGCGCGCTGGGAAGATCGAGGAGCTGCGGCCGTCCCTGGAAGGCCCGAAACACTTCGGCCACCTCGCCTGGAGTCGCGCGTTGACCGAGCTTCACCGAAACCGATTCGGTGTGACCGTCGCGTACCGGCACACGGGTGCAGGTGGCACTGACCACCACCGGGTCGAACTGGAAGCCATCCTGCCACTTGCCGAGCAACTTCTGCGTTTCTTCGGCCATCTTTTCTTCTTCAGTAGGAATAAAGGGAACCACATTGTCGATCATGTCGAGCGAGGGCACTCCCGGATATCCCGCGCCAGAAACCGCCTGCAAGGTCGTGACCATAACCTGCTCCAGACCGAAAGCATCCTGCAACGGTTTGAGCGTGAGCACCAGGTGAATCGCCGAGCAGTTTGGATTGGTGACGATGAATCCCGACCAACCGCGGTTCTTCTTCTGGGTTTCGATAGCGCGGGCATGATCCGGGTTCACCTCTGGAATCATGAGGGGAATGTCGTCGCCCATACGATGGAACGAGGTGTTGGACAGCACCGCATGGCCTTCCTTCGCCAGGCGCTGCTCGATTTCCTCGGCAACTTCTCCGGGAAGCGCAGAAAAGGCGATTGGGCTATCGATCTGATCGGCGTAGTCCTTGACCACCATATCAGCCACGTTCGGCGGCACGGTCGAATCGAGCCGCCAATCGGCGGCCTCACGATAGGATCGCCCAACCGAGCGCTCGGAAGCGACCAGCTCGGCCACCTCGAACCACGGATGGTCCTGCAGGAGTTGCACAAATCGCTGGCCCACGCTCCCCGTGGCTCCCAGTACAGCAACAGGAATCTTCTTCGAGGACATCGATCTTCCTTCCGTGACCTACCTACAACGAAGGCGGTGGACCTCCCCACCGCCTCGACTATCCGACCTGAACTGATTCCGCCATCATCCGCGAGCGACGCTGGCGACGAAGCTTCGCCCCGCTTTGGCGCGAGCCGATGAACTCGTCATGAATCGCCAACAACCCGCGATCGGCCAGGGACTGCGGCACCGCAGCCACCATGGCGACATTGGAAAGCTGCTGATTGGATGCCAGCACAGGAATCCCCTCACGCTGCAGCACACCAAGCATGCGCGCCAGTGCGCGCGTTTGATCCGCCGCGCCCTGACCAACCGCGGCCAACACGGACACCTCTTCGGTACAGCCGATTTCGACCTCGTACTCCCGTTCGCGCAGCACCTCTTCGATCCGGGAGCAAAGTCGGTTGCAACCACCATAGTTGCCGGCTTCGATGAGATAGGTCATGCGGCGGCGGCTCGACGCCTGCGCGGCCAGCACGACCTCGGTGCGATCTTCATAGAGCGCTCCAAACACAGCCGATGCGGCGCCAGACAGGTCTTCCAGCTCGGGCACATCGACGGTCAGCAGGATGAGGTTCTTCATGACCGTCACGGCTTTGAGGTAGTCGCTGCTCGACTCGCGGGTCACCAGCGTGCCTGGTTCGTACGGCGCAAACGTCGAAAGAATGCGTACCGGGATGTCAAGCGCGACTGCGGGACGAATCGTGCGCGGATGGAGTACCTTCGCGCCGAAGTGCGCCAGCTCCTGCGCTTCTTCGAAGCCAAGATGCGGCACCTCGCGGGCGTCCGGCACCATACGGGGATCGGCCGACAGCACGCCAGGCACATCGGTCCAGATCTGGACCTCGTCCGCATGCAACGCGGCACCCAGCAGGGTGGCGCTGTAATCGGAGCCGCCCCGCCCCAGCGTGGTCGTGGTGCCGTCCGGCGCGCCACCGATGAAGCCGGTCATGACCACCGTTTTACCCTCATCGAGCAACGGCCACACGATGGCGTCAGCTTGCTCGCGGGTGCGGTCGCGTTCGGGACGCGCCGACCCGTAGCGCGCGTCGGTGGCAATCACCCGGTCGGCGAAGACCGCTTCGGCTGGATAGCCGCGCGACCGCAGGGTGGCTGCCATCAGCAAGCTCATCACCTTCTCACCGGTCGAGACAATCCGATCGGAGTTTTTCGCCGAGAATTCACCCGCGACCGCCACATCCGCGAGTGTCAGCTCCAGCGCCGTGTGCAAATCGCCAATGCGCACCGCGGTTTCCTTCCGGTCGGCGCCCTCCGGGAGTCCTTCCAGCATCACGATGTGTTTCTCGGCGATCGCCTGCACAGTAGCGGCCATGCCACCGCGGTCGCCGCTGGC
>JBBQPB010000241.1:0-3945 GCA_038331435.1 Thermomicrobiales bacterium
TCGCATGTCCCTGGTGCCGAATCGGTAAGGCGAATCTCGATACTTCGCTGGCCGAGTGGGCTGGGACCCCCGTCGCCGTGACCTATCTTCCCTTCTTCTTGGACCCGACGATGCCCGCCGAGGGCGTGGACTTTCGCGAGCATCTCTCCCAAACATTTCAGGGGGCTCCGATCGATGCCATGTTCGACCGCGTGTCGCAAGCCGGAAAGTCTGCGGGACTCGAGTTTCGCTGGGACCTGGTCGGTAAATCGCCGAACACCACGCTCGCGCATCAATTGGTTCTCATTGCCCCGGACGACAAGCGCGGCAAGCTCTCGACCGCCATTTACGACGCCTACTTCCTCCAGGGGAAGGACATTACCGATCTGGAGACCCTCGTCGCGCTTGCCGGCGAGTCTGGACTCGACCGCGATTCCTTCCGGCAGCGATTGAGCTCCGGCGAAGGTGCCTCCGAAATGCAAGATATTGCCCGCCAGGTTTCGCAGCAGGGTGTGACTGGGGTGCCTTTTTTCATCTTCGATAGCCGAATGGCGCTCAACGGCGCGCAACCCCCCGGCGCCATCCTCGAGGCAATTCGCCAAGCATCCGAGCCGGTTTTGACGCCAGCCGACTAAGTCTCCCTCCTTTTGTTCGCTCGATAGGGGCTGGCCTCGAGCCGGCCCTTTTTATTGCATGCGGAAAATTCCACACGCGCTGTCGATCTGCTGTCCGATCGAGCGATTAACAGTTGGATACGCAATTCGCCCGCATGCACGCGTGCCCACTTGACACGAAAGAACATGCGTTCTAGCATGGGCTTCGCCCCGGAATCGTTGGCGCACTGCCACAGAGCACAGGAAGGAAGGATCGTTCAGATGACAACCAAACTGGCCGGGATTGCATGGGACGAACTGCACACAAAGGACCGCGATAAGGCCGAATCCTTCTACAACACCCTTTTCGGTTGGACATCAACGCCGATCGAAATGGGACCGAGCTACACCTACCACCTGCTCAATCAACCGGGTACTGGTGAGATGTTCGCGGGATCGCATCAGCAAGGGCCGGACGAGGCTGATCAGCCGAGCTTCTGGCTCGTCTCTCTCGGCGCCGAGGATGTCGACAAAGCCACTTCCAAAGCGTCAGAGCTTGGAGCAACGGTCGTCATGGAGCCAGCAGATATCCCGGGAACCGGCCGCTTTGCCGTGCTGATGGATCCCCAGGGCGCGGCGTTTGGGATCCTCTCGTACTCGGACGGCGGCGCTGCTCCCAATGTCGGGGAGGGCCCAAACAAGATCGTCTGGCACGAGCTGGTCACCAGTGATGTCGAGGCCTCTGCCAACTTCTATGCTTCGATCTTCGGATTTGCGGCGGAAGTGTCGGACATGGGCGAGCTCAAGGCCACGGTTCTCAAGCAGAACGGCGACATGTTTGCCGACCTCATGCCGAAGCCGTCGCCGGATGCTCCCGATGCCTGGATCTTCTACGTCGAAGTGCGCGATGCGCAGGAAACCGCCGATCTGGCCGCGGCGTCCGGAGGCACCGTGATCGTGCCGCCCTTCCCGCTGCCTCCAATCGGTATCCTTTCCTGGCTCGCCGATCCCACGGGTGCGGTCTTCGGTATCCTGCAACCCTCCGAGCCTGCCGTTCAGTAAACTGGAGTTCCTGCATGTCGCGACAACAAGGTGATGGGCTGCTTGTCTGGTATGACCTCATGACGACCGATGAGACTGCAACAGATGCGTTTTATTCGAAGCTGTTCGGCTGGAAGTTCGATGCCGAATCGGATCGGGAGAACGGCTACCGTCTCATCGCAAACGACCTGGAACCATTCGGTGGGACAATGCCGTTCGAGGCTCCCATGCAGAGCAACTGGATGTCCTATATCCAGGTGACCGATCTCGACGCGCTCACCGCCCGCGCGGTGGAGTTCGGCGCAACTATCTACAGGGGCAAAACCGAGGTTCCCGACGTTGGCCATTGGGTCATCCTGGCTGATCCAACCGGTGCGCCGTTCTACCTGTTCGAGCTTTACCCAGAGCGGCGATTGGGCAAGACTGGATACGACACCGGCCAGGGTCGGGTCATCTGGAATGAACTCATCACAACCGACCTTGCCGCGGCATCTGACTTCTACCGTGAGATCGTAGGCTGGGACCTGGTGGCCGCGACCCCGGGCGACAATCCGTACACCGTCGCGAAATCCGATCGCATGCCGGTTGCCGGTCTGTTTCAACCTGGGACACCCCCAGCCAATTCGATGTGGATTGTCAGCTTTCAAACCAACGATATCGATGATTCGATCGTGCAGGTGGCGGAGCTAGGCGGCAAGGTGATTCATCCAGCGAACACGGTGCCCGGGATTGGCCGCACTGCCTGGGTTGCCGATCCGACTGGAGCAGTTTTCGGGCTTATGCAATCCGAGGCAGGTTGGCTCGAACGACTCTAGTTACAATGCGTAAGCGAGCCGTGCCTACTGGCGCGGCACGTTTGTGCTTTTTTGATTCTCGCGACAGGCAGCAGACGATGGCATTCACAATCGACACGTCGACAGACTTTGGCAAACGAGTCGAACATCGACTCGAGCATGAGCAGGTGATTTGGTTGACCACTGTCGATGGTAACGGTCGCCCGTTTTCCAGCCCGGTCTGGTTTTTCTATGAGGAGGACGGCACGTTGCTCGTCTACAGCCAGCCGAATAAGACCAAGCTCCGCAACATCGACTCGAATGCGGCAGTGTCTGTCAACTTCAATTCCGATGAGCACGGCGGTAATGTCGTCGTGTTCGATGGTGCCGCGGTCATCGACGAATCGGCTAATCCGGCCGCCAACCATGAGGCGTATCTGGAAAAATATGCGGGCGGCATCACGTCGATTGGCATGACTCCCAAGAGCTTCTCAGACGAATACAGCGTTGCAATCCGCGTGATCCTGCAAAAGGTCCGCGGTCACTAGAAAACGCGTATCCAGCCAGTGGCAAGAGGCAACGATCGAGGCACGTGCGAGATGGTCCGCACGTGCCTTTTTCATGTCCTGACCATGGCTCGATGCCTCGTTGATCCCCCGATCTCCATGACGGTAAAAGCGGTCTTCCAGTCGGTCCGTGTGGGATACTGGTCAGTCGCCCGGCGTGCTGGTAAACGGGCGGCGCATCGAAACCAGGGAAAACGTGACATCAGAACTCTTTCGCGCTCCAACCTCCGATGAGCTCGAGCTGGCCCGTCTCCAAGCCGAACTCGAATCCCGCAGAAAAGAATTCGAAGGACTGGACTCCGAGCGCGACACGCTCGAAACGGGCCTGACCCGGTTCGCTGCCGACGTGAAAGCGCGTGTCGGTGACGTCAAGGATCAGATTCGCGATGTTCGCCATGACCTCGACGAGATGCGGCAGCGGATCGCGAAAATTCGTGCCGATCCAGCCGCCACCCCCGCCGATGTCGAGCGCGATGTTGCGGAAGAAATGGCGCAAGCCGAAGCAGAACTGAGCGGCGAGTTCGTCCACGGCCCGAGCGGTAATGGCAGGAGCAAACGCAATCTCCCCACCCGAGGGATGAGCTCGATCGAAACCGAAGCAGAAGTGCTCCGGCTCTATCGCGAACTTGCCAAGCGACATCACCCAGATCTTGCCCGCACCTCTGCCGAGCGCGAGCGTCGCGCCGAGCTGATGTTGCGCGTGAATGTTGCGTATCGTGACCGTGATCTCACCACCTTGCAGTCGATCTATCTCGAGGTGCAGCTCGATGCCCCGCTTTCGTCCGCGGAGCTCTGTCGCCAGCGGCTTGCCTGGACCCGGCATGAAATCGCCCGATTCGACCGCGAGATTCGCGCCGTCCGAATGCGCATTGGATCGCTCACCACCACCGATACCTACACCCTTTGGAAGGCGCAGGAGCAGGGCGAGGCAGCGCTCGACGACCTGGAGCTGCGCACGAAGCAGCGCCTGTCCCGCGAGCGGGAGCGTCTCGA